>NZ_DASRXP010000044.1:0-3540 GCF_035687465.1 Kribbella sp. | reverse complement strand
ATGGCCGCCAGTACTACGCGTCGCCCGCGCCAGCGCATCCTCGACAGCGCGAACGCCGCCATGCTGTTGATCAAGATGCCGACGGCAACCGTCACCACCGAGATCATCACCGAGTTGAACAGCAGCCGCTCGGCCGGCACTCGGTCGAACACGCCTCGGTAGTTGTCCAGCGAGATCTCGCCGACCGGAAGGATCGCCTTGATCGACGAGAGGTCGGCGAAGATCTGCGCGTCCGGCTTGAAGGACGAGATCAGCATGAAGATGATCGGGAACGCGAAGAAGATCACCAACAACGACCGCACCAACTGCAGCGGCGAGACCCGCTTGGAGTTCGTCATGTCAGGCCTTCTCTCTGGTCAAGAAGCGCTGGACGCCCGACACGGCGAGCACAATCACGAAGAACACCAGGGAGATCGCCGCCGCATAACCGGTGGACTGCTGCTCATACCCGGTTCGAACCGCCATGAAGATCACCGTGGTCGTCCTGTCCAGCGGACCGCCCTGCGTCATCACGCTGATCTGGGTGAACAGGCTGAAAGCCGCGATCGTGATCGTGATCAGGATGAACGTCCGCGTCGCCCGCAAACTCGGCCAGGTGATGTGGGTGAACGTCTTCCAGGTGGACGCCCCGTCCAGCGAGGCCGCTTCGTACAGCTCACGCGGGATCGTCTGCAACCCCGCCAGCCAGATGATCATGTGGAACCCGACGGCCTGCCAGATCGACATGAACATGATCGCCGGCATCGCCGTCGTCGGGTTGTTGAGCCAGTCGGTCCCGTGCCACTGGCCGAACGTGACGGCCGAGATGATCTGGTTCAACAGTCCGTCGGGCTGGTAGATGAAGCGCCAGAGCAACGAGATCACGACCATCGACGTGACCACCGGAGCGAAGTACACCGTCCTGAAGAAGTTGGTACCGCGGACCTTCGCGTTGGCGAGCAACGCCAGGACCAGCGCGAGCCCGGCCTGGACGGGTACCACGATCAGGGCGAAGTACGCCGTGTTGCGCAGCGATGCCCAGAAGAGGCTGTCACCGAAGAGCGTGATGAAGTTGTCGACGCCGACGAACCGCGGTGGCCTCGGAGAGATCAGCCGCGCGTTGGTGAAGGCGAGTCCGAACGCCAGGAGGACGGGGACCAGGAAGAAGACGATCAGCAGGATGACGGCCGGCGACGCCATCGCAGCACCGATCAAGGTCTCATGAGAACGCGCGCTCCTCACCCGGCGAGGCCGGGCAACGGCCTTCTTCGCAACGTGTCTGGAAGCTGTGGTGACGGACATGTCAGAACTCGTAGTTGCCGTTGGACTTGATGTTGTTGTCGACGTCCGCGGCCGCCTTGTCGAGTATCTTCTGCGGGTCGCCGCCGGCCAGGATGTCCAACACAGCCTTCTGGAAGGTCGAGGCGATGAACGGGTACGCCGGCGTGACCGGTCGCACCAGCGCGTACTTCTGCGACAGTTCGAGGAAGCTCCGGTACTTACCGCCAGGAGCGTACGCCGGTACGGATGCCGCGGCGTCCGTATTCGCCGGGATCAGGCCGAGCGCCGTCGCGTACTCGACGTAGTACTCCGGCTTGGCCGAGAACTTCAAGTACTCCAGGGCACCGTCCTTGGCCGCGCAGGCCGACGACATTCCCCACTGCCAGGACGCGCCACCAATCTTCGGGCCTTTGCCGAAGTCCGGCGGCGGCAGGAAGACCACGTCAGCGCCGTACTTCTTGGTCACCGTGTCCGCGGCCCAACTGCCGTTCCACATGATCGCGCTCTTGCCGTTGACGAAGTCCACGGCGGAGTCCTTGCCTGACTTCTGTTGCGCATAGCCCTTGGTGATCAAGCCGCGGAACCACGTCGCCCACTTGAGGGCATCCGGTCCGTTGAGCACGCCCTCCGCGGTTTCATAGCCCGAGCGGTTCACCAGGTCACCGCCGAAGCTCTGCAACATCGGCGAGTAGGCGTACGGGATCCATTCGCCGGTACCCGCCGTCCCCATGTCGAGCGGGTACGCATACTTGCCGCCGGCCTTGATCTTCGCAATCGCCTCGTCGAACTCCGCCCCGGTCCACGGCTTGTCGATCGTCGGGATCCGGATGCCGTACTCGGTCAGCACCGACTTGCGAGCCGTCAGGTTCATCGCGACGTCGTAGTGACCGAAGGAGTAGACCTTGTCGTCGACCTTGCCGAGCGTGCTCGGGAGTTGCTTGTCGAAGAAGCCGTCGGGCAGCTCGAGCGGCTGCAGGTAGCCGGCCCACGCCCAGTTCGGGACGTTGGGACCGTCGATGTCCATGACACAGGGCAGCTTCTTCGCGGCCGCCGCGGCAGTGACCGCGTCGTTGTAGGCGGCCTGCGGGAAGGATTGCAGCTTCACCTTGTACTTCGTCTGGCTCGCGTTGAAGGCGTCGACCACCTTCTTGTTGACCGCCAACTCGACGGCGTTACCACCGTTGTGCGTCCAGAGCTCGAGCGTGGTGACCCCGCCCTCGCTACTCGCGCCACTGTCGGACGACGCCGAAGAACAGGCCGGCAGCCCGACTGCCGCGGCCAGGATCAACGCGACGGCTCCGACGCCTCGCTTCGTGATGTGTTGCATGGTCGTTCCCCTTTGTGTTTTGGGCAGGCCGAGGCAAGGCAGGGTCTGCCGGTACTGCGTGTCTGTGGCAGCGGTGGGCATCGATGGCCCCGCTGCTTGGTGGATCAGCTGGAGGCGGGTCGATCCACGGAGTTGCGGATCACCAGCGGACAGCTCAGCGCCTCGTGCTCCGCGCCCTCTCGTCCCTCGATTCGTGCGATCAGGGCCTCCACGGCCCACGCGCCCATCTCGTAATGGGGCAGCGCGACAGTGGTCAGCCCGGGCCGGAGTCCATCAGCGATGAGCTCCTGGTTGTCGAACCCCACGACCGACAGGTCCTGGGGTATCCGCAGACCGAGCTCGGCTGCGGCGTGGTAGGCACCCATAGCCATCCGGTCGTTGAAGCAGAACAACGCAGTCGGCCGTTCAGTTGCTTCTAGCAACTGCCTGGCCGCCTGCAGACCGCCTTCGGTGTCCGATGTCTGTGCTGCTACGAGCCGCTTGTCGAACTTGATGCCCGCCTCCTGCAACGCGGCCCGGTATCCCTCCAACCGGCCGTGTGTGGCGGGAATGTCATCGACGTTGTTGACGAATCCGATCCGTTGGTGGCCGTGCCGGATCAGCTCGTCGGTAGCGGTTCGCCCACCTGCGACCTCGTCTGGGACCACCGAAGGAACGTCGCTGTTCTCGGACCGCGCGTCCAGCAACACGGTCGGTACTCCGGCGATCGCGTCGGGCAGCGTCACCTCGCGGTGGTACATGGTCGCGTAGAGAAACCCGTCCACCTGCCGCTGCCTCAAGGCCTGGATCTCGGCCGCCTCGAACTCGCTGTCGGACCCGGTGTTGACGAGCATGAGGAGCCACCCCGCCTTCGACGCGGCCTCCTGCGCGCCGAGGATCATGCGCCCGGCGTACGGGGTGGTCGCGATCTCGTCACTGATCAGCGCCAGCATCTGTGATCTCTGGAGGCGGAG
>NZ_DASRXP010000043.1:0-21239 GCF_035687465.1 Kribbella sp. | reverse complement strand
GGCAGGCCTGGCCGTGGGATACCACCTGGCGACGCGACAGCGGTCCGTTGTCATCCTCGACGCCGGCGAGCGTATCGGCGACCCGTGGCGCAGGCGATGGGACTCTCTGCGGGTCTTCACGCCCGCTCGCTACGACGGGCTGCCAGGGTGGTCCTTCCCGGCGTCCGGATGGTCGTACCCCACGAAGGACGAGGTGGCCGACTACCTCGAGTCGTACGCGGCCCGATTCCGGCTCCCGGTCCGCACCGGGATTCGCGTCGACGGGCTTCACCGGGAGACCGACGGGTACTTGGTCACGTCCGGGCCCGGCCGCTACCACGCAGACAATGTGGTGGTGGCAACGGGCGGCTACCAGGCCCCGCGGATCCCGGAGTTCGCCTCCGAGTTGGATCAGAACATCGCGCAGTTCCATTCGAGCCAGTACCGCAACCCGTCGCAGTTCCGGGAAGGCGGTGTCCTGGTTGTCGGCGCGGGCAACTCGGGTGCCGAGATCGCCCTCGAAGCGTCAGCGGATCACCAGGTCTGGCTGTCCGGCAGGGATACGGGTCAAGAGCCGTTCCGCGTCGGAGGCCCCGCGGACCGGCTTCTCACGCCCCCGTTCTGGTTCCTGCTCTCGCACGTGCTCACCGTGGGAACCCCGATCGGCCGGAAGGTCAGGCATCAGTTGTCCCAGCAGGGGCTCCCGCTCGCGCGGGTCCGACGGAAGGATCTCAGTCGGGCGGCGGTCGAGCGAGTGCCACGCGTCACCGGCGTACGCGATGGTCTGCCGATGACCGCGGACGGCGGAGTCCTCGACGTGGCCACAGTGATCTGGTGCACCGGATTCGTGCCGGACTTCCACTGGATCGATCTCCCCGTCTTCGATCACGACGGCACTCCGAAACACACGCGCGGTGTCGTCCGCTCGGAGCCCGGGCTGTACTTCATCGGCCTGTTCTTCCTGTCGGCGGCGTCTTCGTCGTTGATCGGAGGCGTCCGGAGGGATGCGCACCACATCGCCCGCCAGATCGCCTCGCAGGTGCCGAGCGCGGGTCAGGAGCGGTCGGGTCAGGAACGGTCAGGGCGGGAGTCGGGGCCGGTGTAGTTGCCGAGGGCCCGGAAACGGAGGCCGGGCTGGGCGTACTCCTCGAGGGCGTGGGCGGTCCAGCCGATGATGCGGGCGATGGCGAACAGCGCTTCGCCCGCGTCCGGGCGGAAGTCGTAGGCATGCATCATCGCCGCCACGGCAAGATCGCTGTTCGGGAAGGTCCCGACCTGGGTCGTGATCGTCTGCACGGTCTCCAGCACCGGTTCGTCCGCCAGCAGTTCGAACAGCACTTCGGCTCGTGGGTCGCGGTGCTGGTAGATCTTGTGGCCGAAGCCGGGAACTGGTTCGCCGGATCTGAGCTGATCGGACAGGGCTTCGACGGGATCACGAAGGGTCTGCTCGAGGAAGCGATAGGCGATTGTGGTCGCCGCGCCGTGGTACTGACCGTCGAGTGCGCCAAGGCCCGCCGACACCACGGAGTACAGGTTGGCGCGGGCGTTCGCGGCGACGCGGGCGGCGATGGTGGAGACGGCGAGACCGTGGTCGGCGAGCAGGATCAGGACGGCGTCGAGCAACTCCGGCCTCGCTGGTCGGGTGGACATCTTGGGCCAGAGCCGTTCGCCGAGCGTGCCCTCCGCGGTCTCACCGGGCAGGGCGTCGACCAGTACGCCGATCAGCCGGGCCGCCGCCGACACCACGGACTCAGGCGCGAGCCCGAATCGCAGCGGATCACCAGCACCCAGCACCGCGACGGCGATGCGCAACTGATCCGTCATCCGTGCGGTGAGAGGCGCGACCGCGATCGCCGCGCGAGCCAACTGCACGGAGTCCGGGGGAGCGGCGAACGGGCCCTGGTCGGTGAGCTCGCCCGTCCACAGCAGGTGCGCCACGGACTCGACGGTCCGGGTGGTGGCCAGGTCGCGGACGAGGTGGCCCCGGTAGTAAAGCTCGTCGTCCTTGAGCAGGGTCAGCCCGGACTCGATCCGCTCGATCGCGCCGGGGTGCTCGACGCTCCGGCTCGCCAGCCGCTCCACCTCGGACGCCGCGAACAGGCTTCCGCGCCGGCCCCGCGCGCGGACGCTGGTCAGGTGCCCTCTGCTGACGTAGGCGTAGATCGTCTCCGGCTTCACCTGCAGCCGCCGGGCGACCTCGGCCGTGGTCAGGTAATTCTCGTCACTCGACTGCGTCATGCCACGCTCCCGCGAGCCTGTACGTTGACTTGATCAACATTGACAATACTTGATTGCCGGATCAAGTCTGGGGTCATGTCGATCACAGTGGATCACCCCATCGAGGTACCGCCCGGGCTGCGCAATGTCGTGGTCACCGAGACCGAGCTCGGCGACGTCCGGGGCAACGAGGGTTTCTATCACTACCGCCAGTACTCCGCGGTCGAGCTGGCCAGGTCGAAGACCGTCGAGGACGTCTGGTTCCTGTTGTTCGAAGGTCGGCTGCCCTCGGACGAGGAGCGGGCCGCCTTCATCGCGGAACTGGCGCCACTGCGGGTCCTGCCGCCCGAAGTACGGGAGATCCTGCCCGCTGTCGCGGCCGCGGGCCCGTCGTTCAACCCCCTGGCCGGCCTCCGTACTGCGCTGTCGATGCTCACCGCCGCTCGCGCGTTGCCGCCGTTGTGGGACGCCGACCTCGCGCGACGCAAGGCGGACGCCATGCTCGTCTGTGCGGTGACACCGACGATCCTCGCGGCACTGCATCGCCTCCGCGAAGGTGAGGAACCGCTAGAGCCGCGAGCCGACCTCGATGCCGCCGCGAACTGGCTGTACCTGGTGACCGGACATGAGCCCGAGGCTGCACAAGCGCGGGCCATCGAGCACTACCTGATCGCGACGATCGACCACGGCTTCAACGCGTCGACGTTCACCGCGCGCGTGATCGCGTCGACCGGCGCCGATGTGGTGTCGGCGGTCGCGGGGGCGATCGGCGCGTTCTCCGGCCCGCTGCACGGCGGTGCGCCGGACCGCGCGCTGGCGAGCCTGGACGAGATCGGTACGCCGGATCGCATCGAGGGGTGGGTCCGGCAGAAGGTGTCGGACGGGGACCGGATCATGGGCTTCGGGCACGCGGTCTACCGCACCGAGGACCCGCGTTCGGTGATGCTGCGCGAGATCGCGGTCGGCCTCGGCGGTGAGCTGGTCGACTTCGCCACCACGGTCGAACGGCGGATCGTCGAGATCCTCGCCGAGCTCAAACCCGGCCGCCACCTCTATGCCAACGTCGAGTTCTACGCCGGCGTGGTGATGGAGCTGTGCGGGCTGCCCCGCTCGATGTTCACCCCGACCTTCGCCGCGTCCCGCATCATCGGTTGGACGGCCAACATCCTCGAGCAGGCGACCGACGGCAAGCTGATCCGCCCAGCCGCCCGCTACGTCGGCCCGACCGTGCTTCGCTGACCAGGACCCGCGGCCATCCCCTCGCGGGCGTTCCATGGAGATGTACCCGGACAGCTGATCCGCCGGTACGCCCGGTACGCCGGGTGCGGGTGATCCTGTGGACAACCTTGGGATCGTTCGCCTGCTTTTGACGGGCTGTGGATAGCTGGGCTGACGTTCGGGTGGTTCGCGGGTAGGTGTGGGTGGTTCGCGGGGGTTACTGGGTGGATGTGGTTCGCGTCGCCGGGCTGCGTGATGGTGCTGGTCGCGGTGAGGTGTGTCAAGGGCGCCTTTGGCGTCGCCTTCGGCGATCGAACAAGTTCGACCCTTGACACACCTCACCGCGACCAGGGAAGGACGCAGCTACGCCCGGAGCCGCTGGGAAGTACGGCCACAATTCAGGGGATTCCGTCGGGCATGAGGGGCTGGAGTCGTCGACTGTGAGGACTGGGTTGGCGAGTGTTGGGACCGGGTTGTCTGCAATCGATTGCCAACGGCAAGGTTCCCACACTCAACGCGATCCCCATCCTGGTAAGGGATCCGCGTGCCACCCGGTGGTCTCGGCGCACCACGTGGTGGAACGGCCGGTGAATCGCGCCGTCCGGTAGCGGGTTGTTCGACCGATTGCGCCCCATAGGCCGCCATCGGTCCCAGGATCTGGGTAGCGGGCTGTTCCGGGGCTGGCCGGTAGCGCCTGGTTCGCCCGATAGCGGGTTGTTCGCCCGCTGGCGCCCACATTGAGTCGGCTCACCCCACTCTGGGTGGGCTTATCCCACCGTCCGGGGGTTAGCCCACTGCTCTAACAGTGGGCTAACCCCGACAGCAGGGGTTATCCCCCTCAATCCACGCCGCTCGCCGCCCCGGCCCGACGGAACCACCAGAACCAGCCCGCACCTCTACCCAGGATCACCCGGCCGACGGAACCCCGGGCGCAGGTCACACCTCTGCGCCGAACGACCCGGGCGAACGGAATCTCCGGATGCAGCTCATACGTCAGCGCGGATCCGCGTAGCTGCGTCCTTCCGTGGCCGAGGTGGTGTGTGTCCAGGGTCGAACTTGTTCGAGCCCGAAGGGCCGCGAAGCGCCCTTGATACACACCGGCTCGGCTAGCACCATCACGCAGCGGAGACCGCGCGACCACAGTCCCCTATGCGCGAGGCGCGACCACAGTCCCTATGCGCGAGGCGCGACCACAGTCCCTATGCGCGAGGCGCGACCACAGTCCCTATGCGCGAGGCGCGACCGCAGTCCCTATGCGCGAGGCGCGACCGCAGTCCCTATGCGCGAGGCGCGACCACAGTCAGCTTCGGGTGTGTGGGGCCCGGATGGGTGCGCTGGTGTCGTGGGGTTAGGCGGCGGATTTGGTGGCGTAGGCGGGTTTGAACTGGAGGGCGCCGTCGGTCAGGCGGCCGTAGCGCAGGGACAGCAGGTCTCGCGGGTAGTTCTGGCGGAGGCGCCACGGTCCGTTCGGTCCCTGGCGCGGGAGGATGGCGGCGCCGCGCCGGATGTAGCCGGAGGACAGGTCGATCACCGGGCGCCGCGGCGCGTCGTACTCCGCTGGGTCGATCTCGGCTACACAGATGTCCAGGCCGGTGCGTTCCAGGTGGTTCAGCAGGCGGCAGACGTACTTCGAGGTGAGGTCGGAGCGGAGCGTCCACGAGTTGTTGGTGTAACCGACGCACCAGGCCAGGTTCGGGATGCCGCTCAGCATCATGCCCTTGTAGACGAACCTCTCTCCCGGGTCCACCCGCTGGCCGTCCACCGTCAGCTCGATGTTGCCTAGCGCAACCACTCGCAGACCGGTCGCCGTGACCACCAGGTCGGCCTCCAACTCCTGGCCGGACTTCAGCCGGAGGCCGGTCGGTGTGAACGTCTCGACCTCGTCCGTCACGATCGACGCCGACCCGTCCCGCAGGGCCACGAAGAGGTCGCCATCCGGTACCAGGCAGAGCCGTTGGTCCCACGGGTCGTACCGCGGCAGGAAATGCGGATCCATCGGCACCGATTCCGGCAACTGCTTGGCGACCATCGTGGTCAGCAGGCGGGCGGCCCGCTTCGGCCAGCGGCGGAAGGCGTTGTAGACCAGAGTGCTGAAGGCAACATTCTTGGCACGGATCAGGTGATGTGCCAGCTGTTCCGGCAGCACGGCCCGGAGCCGGTCGGAGAAGGCGCTCCGGGCCGGGCGGGACGCGATGTAGCTGGGGGAGCGTTGCAGCAGAGTCACGTGCGCCGCGTCCGGTGCCATCGCCGGGACCAGCGTGACCGCGGTCGCGCCGCTGCCGATCACGACCACCCTCTTGCCGGAGTAGTCGAGATCCGTCGGCCAATGCTGCGGATGGACCACCTGACCGGCGAAGTCGTCCAGCCCGGGGAAGTCCACGACGTACCCGCTGTCGTAGTTGTAGTAGCCGCTGCAGGTGTAGAGGAACTTGCACGTGTACGACTCTTCCTCGGTCTCGACAGTCCACAGCGCCTCGGTCGATGACCACGACGCCCGTACTACGCGTCGCCCGAAGCGGATGTGTTTGTCGATGCCATAAGTGGAGGCGGTCTCGTGCAGGTACTCGAGGATGTCCGGCCCGTCGGCGATCGCCTTCGCCGCCGTCCAGGGGTGGAAAGGGAACCCGAGCGTGAACATGTCCGAGTCCGACCTGATGCCGGGATAGCGGAACAGGTCCCAGGTGCCGCCGAGGTCGTCCCGCGCCTCGAGTACGGCGTACGTGCGGTGCGGGCTCTGGGTCTGGATCCGGTAGGCGGCTCCGATACCGGACAGGCCGGCGCCGACGATCAGGACGTCCAGGTGCTCCACGAGTGCCTCCCGGCGGGCTTGTTGAGTACTTCGTCAACAATAGCCAGGAAGTTTCTGTGATGCGTTGTCGATTCCGCCGGCGGCCATTCGTCAGCAGGATGTCAGTAGAACCCCGAGACGAGGGAGCCAGCGATGGCGCAATACGTGTTCCTGCTCTTCGACACCGAGGACTGGTACGACCAGGTATCGACCGCCGAGGAGTTTCAGGCGCAGATGAAGTTGCACAACGATTTCGCCGCGGCGGTCGCGGCGGCGGGCGCGAGCATGCTCGGTGGGGAGGCGCTGGAGCGGTCGTCGACCGCGAGCACGGTCAGGCAGGGCAGTGGGGAGCCGCTGGTCACGGACGGGCCGTTCATCGAGACGAAGGAGGCGCTCGGTGGCTTCTACGTCATCGACTGCAAGGATCTCGACCAGGCACTCGCCCTGGCCAAGCTCTGCCCGTCTCCCAACATCGAGGTCCGCCCGGTGATGCCTACCTCCTAGCGCGCAGGGTGGGGATGACGTCCGCGTCATCCCCACCCAGCCCCGGTCACACGATGGGAGGTGAGTGCGGGTGCCCACTGCTCGGGAAGTGGCGGCGGTGGTCGAGGGAGCCCATCGGGAGTACTGGTCGACTGTGCTCGCCTCGACCGTCCGGTTGACGCGGGATCTGGACCTGGCGGAGGACTGCACCCAGGAAGCGTTCGTGCAGGCCCTGCGGACGTGGCCCGACGGGATTCCGTCGAATCCGGCCGGCTGGCTGACGACTGTGGCCCGGCGGCTGGCGCTGGACCGGTTCCGGCGGGAGACCACGCTGCGGCGGAAGTTGCCGTTGCTGATCGAGGATCCGGGTGCGCCGGGCGACAGCGAGCAGCCGACCGATCCGCTCCGGCTGGTGTTCACGTGCTGCCACCCGGCCTTGGCGCGCGACGCACAGGTGGCGCTGACCTTGCGGTTGATCTGCGGTCTGACGACTCGCGAGGTCGCGGCCGGCCTGCTGATCAGCGAGTCGACCGCGGCTGCCCGGATCACGCGGGCGAAGAAGAAGATCGCCGCCGCGGGGATTCCCTACCGGATCCCCGACGATCACGAGTTGGCCGATCGGCTGGACGTCGTACTGACTGTGGTTCAGCTCGTTTACACGGCCGGCCATGTCGCGGCCGGACCTGAGCTGATGCGGGCGGAGCTGACCGGACGGGCGATCGAGCTGGCCCAACTGCTGGTTCGGCTGATGCCGGCCGAGCCCGAGCCGCAAGCACTCCTCGGCCTGCTGTTGATGACGCAGGCGCGGGGAGACGCGCGACTGAGTGAGGACGGCGAGCTGGTTCTCCTGGCGGACCAGGACCGGTCGCGCTGGGATGCGCGATTGCTGGGCGAAGGGCTCGCCCGCGCGACGGCCGCGCTCCAGCAAGGCCATGGTCGCTTCGCCTTGCAGGCTGCCATCGCGGGGCTGCACGTGACGGCGCCGAGCTGGGACCAGACCGACTGGCACCAGGTGGTTCGGATGTACGACGCGATGCTGCTCGGCTGGCCGTCGCCGATCGTGGAGTTGAACCGGGCGGCCGCCCACAGCCTGGTCCCGGGCGCCGACCTCACCGCAGTACTCGCCGAGCTTGATGCCTTGGGCAACGAGCCGGCCCTGAAGGCGTACGCCTATCTGCCGGCGACCCGGGCCGACGTACTGGCCCGCCTGGATCGGCCGGACGAGGCGGTCAAGGCGTACGACGAGGCTATCGACCTGACCGCGAACGGCGCCGAGCAACGCTTCCTCGAACACCGCCGAGCCACCCTGACCGATGGGTCTACAGCGGATGGCCGTCGCGGAGTTGGTGGAGGCGGTCTGGAGCGGCCAGGACGTGGGGGAGTCGGCGCTGGTTGAGGGGTGACACCAGGTCGCCGAGTTCGTCCGCGGCGTACCAGGCGAGTGAGAGGATCTCGCGTCCGTCCGGCTGCAGGCGGTCGATCAAGGACGGGTCGTGGACGCCGCCGTCGTACAGGATCTCGATGGCGTCGCCCCAGCCCTCCCAGCGGGGGAGCCAGTCGATCGCGACCACGCCGGCGATCGGTAGCGCGGTGCCGAGCTCTTCCTGCATCTCGCGCAGCGCGCCGGTCGCGGGGTCCTCGTCGGGTTCGACCACGCCGCCGGGGAGTTCGAGGTCCTTCTTGTAGCTGACCTTGCAGAGCAGGACGCGCCCGCTCGTATCGCGGACCACCACATGCGCGATCACGCGCTTCTTCGGCAGGACCGAGTCCATCAGCGCTGTCCAGCCCGGGAGGGAGTCCGCCCGGGGATCGTCCCGCCGCAGACCGTAGACGGCGAGGTCCCGGCGCTCACCCTGCAGTACTGCGCCGCCCCGGAGCAGGCCCTCGCGGCGGAAGCCGGAGCGGATCGCCACCCGGGCAGAGGCGCGGTTCTCCGGATCGACCTCGACCTGGAGACGTTCCAGCCCGAGCTCACCGAAGGCGTAGACCATCAGTAGCCGGACCGCGCGCTGCGCCACCCGGCGGCCGCGGTACGGCTTGTACGTCGCCCAGAAGACCTTGCCGGCGCCTGGCGAGGTCCGGCGCACCTCCACGGTCCCGACCGGACCGGTTTCGCCGGCGAGTTCGATCACGAAGTTCACCGCGGAACGGTCGTCGGCGTACGCCTGCCGCCGGCGCTCGACCGCCTCGGCCAGGCTGGAGCGCGGCGGGATACCGGGGAAGTCGAACCAGCGGACCATCTCGTCGTCGGCCAACCCGTGCGCCACGTCGATGTCCTCGTCCCGCCACGGGCGCAGGGTCAGGTCGCCATCGGTCAGCGTCGGTTGCGGCGGCACTCCAGTCACGCCAGGAACGCTACCCCGCCACTCCAGTCGCTCGCCCAGTCCGGTGCAACTTCCGGGTGGATGGCGGCATCGAGTTCTGTAGACATCCGAGTTTGCAGGACTGGGGGCACTGTGATGCTGAGAAGGACGCTCGCCGCGGGACTCGTCGTACTACTGGCCTGGCAGGCGGCACCCGCTGTCGCCGCAGGCTCCGTGGACGGAGTCACCGTCGCCTGGACCGATACCACCCATACGAAGATCCGGATCACCTGGACCGAGGATCCTGGCATCGCGAACACGCTGAGGATGGAACTGGGGTGGTGGGAGGAGCCGCTGGCGCTCGGCAGCGTCGCGGCGACCGCCCCCAACGAGTTGGTGATCAACTCCAGCTACCTCGGCTACACCGGCAGCAGCGAGGACCGCGCCGAGATCGTGGTCGCGGACAGCACCGGAACCGAGGCGAGGTCGGCGGCCTTCGATCGCTACGTCCGGCCGTCGCCCATGCCCACGCTCTCCATCACGCCTGAGCGCGCGGTTCGCTGGACCGTCCCCGAGGTGGAGGATCCAACCCCGAACGACGCGCTCGACCTGCCAGGATCATCGCGTTTCACGCCGAAACTCCTGCTGGACAAGCAGCCACATACGGTCGCCGACTGCGGCGAGTTGGCGCTGCCGTCGACCACCGGGCTTTCCGGCGAGGTTCCTGACCAGGGCAAGCCCGGCTCCCTGACGCTGCTGAGCTCCAACGAATGGAATCCCCGTGGTGTCGGCAATGACCCCGCGGGGATCGCTACCACAGGTCTGACGGTTGCGGGGCCGACGTCTACGCAGTACGGCGGATCGCTGGTGCTGAGCGGGACGGTCAGGTACCAGTACATCTCCACGAACAGCTCGAACATCTGCAAGCAGACCAGCTACCTGATGCCGTCTGAGCGGCTCGTCCTGCAGGGCCGGAACACCGCCACGAGTGCCTGGTACGTCATCGGGACCACCACGACGAACGTCGACGGCCAGTACACCGTCACGCTGAAGAACGCGGGCGCTCGCGAGTACCGGGTGGTCCGCCCGGACACCTCGTCGTTCAATGCCATCCAGTACGGCGCGTGGTCGCCGGCCAAGCTCGTCCGAGCGACGACCAAGGTGGTCTCGGCGAAGTTCATCGCGCCGGTGATCACCCTCGGGACTCAGCCGCAGGCCTATCTCTGGGTGGATCCGGCCGGCACGCAGAAGGCGGCACTGCAGTTCAAGAACGCGAGCGGGGTCTGGCAGGGCATCACCTACAAGACCCTGTACGCCGGGCGCGGGATCGCGGCCTTCACCTTCAACCGCAAGGGCGCGACGCAGTTCCGTTGGTGGGTGCCGGGTAGCACCACGAGCACCGGGCTGACCGTCGATGCGGTCTACAGCAGCCCCTTCACCCTCACTGTCCGCTGACCTCACGAAAGAGATCGATATGTTGACGCAATCTCTTGCGGCGCTGCTCCTCGTCAGCGGCGCCGTAGCGCCCACGCCGGGGCCGAACAAGATCCTGGCTGCCGATGTCCAGGTTGCCTGGACCGACACCACCTACCAGACCGTCCGGATCACCTGGACCGAGACGACGCCCGCGCCGAACACCATCAAGCTCGAACGCGACGGTATGGACGACGTGCAACTCGGGGTGATAGCGGAGAGTGCGCCGAACCAGTTGGTCGTGGAGGCCCGCCGCCTGGTGGTCAGCAACAGCCCCGTCGATATCGCGCGGATCGTCGTGAACGAGCCGACCGGTGAGGTGGCCCGGTCGGCCGGCTTCGACCGCTATATCCGGGCCGTGCCGGATCCCGACCTGTCGTTCACGGCGGACGGCAGCATTCGCTGGTCGGTACCACCGGAACCAGGCGTGGACACGACCCCGGGTGACCCGCTCGACGTCGACCAGCCGCTCCGCTACGTACCGCGGCTACGGCTCGACGAACTGCCGCATACCGTGATCGATTGTGGTGAGGTCACGCTGCCCGCATCGACCGTGCCTTCCGGGACGATTGCCAACCGCAACAAGCCGTACGACCTGATGCTCTACACGGTCAACGAGTGGAACCCGAACGGGGGTCTTTTCGGCGGCTGGGGTCACGTGACGGCCTCGGCGATCACGCTGGCCGCACCGACGGCAACGGCGTACGGGACGACGACCACGCTGACCGGTATCACCACCGGCAGGAGCATCTTCCAGCAGGGCATGCCGCCCGCCTGCCTGGAGACGAGTGGCTCGGGCAGCGGAGGGACGGTGATCCTGCAGGCGCGCAACACCAGCACCAGTCCCTGGTACGTCGTCGGCAGCACCGTGACGAAGGACCAGGGCAAGTACACCTTCAGCGTGCGGAACCCGGGCGCTCGCGAGTACCGCACGGTCATCCCGAGCCGTGCCCAGGGCTCGCTCGCGGGATACGGCAGCACCTCCGCAGTACGACTGGTCAGGTCGACCACCCGGGTGATGTCGGCGAAGTTCATCACGCCGGTGATCACCCTCGGGACTCAGCCGCAGGCCTATCTCTGGGTGGATCCGGCGGGCACGCAGAAGGCGGCATTGCAGTTCAAGAACGCGAGCGGGGTCTGGCAGGGCATCACCTACAAGACCCTGTACGCCGGGCGCGGGATCGCGACCTTCACCTTCAACCGCCTCGGCCAGACGCAGTTCCGTTGGTGGGTGCCGGGCAGCATCACGAGCACCGGGCTGACTGTCGACCCTGTCTACAGCGGAACCTTTACCCTCACGGTGAAAAGCTGACTTGTTATCAACCTTTTCCGTTCCCAGGCCATCCAAGGAGTACCTCGATCTCGGGGACCTGGCTTAACGAACACTGGGGGAACGGCATGATGAAGAGATCTGTTGCCGCGGTGGCGCTGCTGGCGGGACTGGGAGTCCCGGCAGTAGCCCACGCGACACCGCAGGGGGCGGTAGACGATGTCAAGCTCGCCTGGGCCGACGGCAAGATCAAGGTCAGCTGGAGCGAGACCGCGGCGGGGATCCCGAACTGGGTCTACCTGGCGATCCCGGGCAAGGCGAGCAAGCTGCTCGGGACGACCACGGGGGCGGGCGCGAACGAACTCCTGGTGCCGCCATCCGCGCTGGAGCCGACGCACGATCCGGCCGGCACGGCCCGGATCATCGTGTCCGACCCGAGCACGGACCCGGCGTACTCCGCGACCTTCGACCGCTACATCCAGGGGCCGACGCACCTCGCGCCGATCATGACCGGCACTGGGGTGCTGAACTGGCAGTTCGCGCCGGACCCGGCGGTCGACACAACGCCGAAGGACCCGCTGGACGTGGCCGCGCCGGTGCGGTTCGTGCCGCGATTGACCCTGGGCAAGACGCCCGGCACCACGAACGAGTGCGAGAAGGTGGCGCTGCCGGCCACCACCAATCCGTACGGCACGGTCCCGAAGCAGTTCCGGCCGTTCACGCTGGATCTGTACAACGTCAGCGAGTGGGGTGAGAGCAAGCTCGCCATTGTCCGGACCCGGACTTCGAGCACGACCTTCACCACACCGGCGTCGACCACGCTGGGGGCGACCATCACCATGTCCGGGTCCATCCAGCTGGACACCCTCAGGAACCCGGCGGTGGGTGACTGCGAGGACATCAACGAGACCGCGGCCCTGGGCGGTCACGAGATGGTGCTGCACGCCCGGCACAACGGCGGCGCGTGGTACGTGGTGGGCGTCAGCAAGACCGATGCCAAGGGCAAGTACACCTTCGTGGTGAGGAACCCCGGGACCCGGGAGTACCGCGCGGTGCTGAAGACCGAGGCCGGCGGCGGGTTCGCGAACAACCAGAGCATCAGCGCCCAGAAGGTCGTCCGGGCGTCGACCCAGTTCGTCCAGGCGAAGTTCATCACCCCGGTGATCAAGCTCGGGCAGCAGCCGAACGCGTACGTGTGGGTCGAGCCGGCCCGCGCGCAGAAGGCCGCACTGCAGTTCAAGAACGCCGGCGGCGTCTGGCAGGGCCTGATGTACAAGACCCTGTCGTCCGGTCGCGGTCTGAGCGGGCCGTTCGCCTTCAACCGGGTCGGTCAGACCCAGTTCCGGTGGTGGGTGCCCGCGTCCGTCAACGGTGCCGGGCTGCCGGTGGACGCGGCCTACAGCAACCCGTTCACGTTGACGGTGAACCGCTAGCCGTCAGTTGCTAGCTGTCATGGCGTAGCCAGACAGTGCCGAGAGGCGGGACCGAGATCTCGGCACTGCTGGCCATGCCGTGCCAGCCTTCACCGTTCGCCTCGAAACCACCGAAGTTTCCGACCCCGGATCCGCCGTACACGTCCGCATCGGTGTTGACCGCCTCGTGCCAGTGCCCCGCATAGGGCAGGCCGAGGCGGTACCCGTGGTGCGGGACGGCGGAGAAGTTCGCGACGCAGGCGAGTGTGGGTTCGCCGTCGCCGCCGTACCGGACGAACGAGAAGACGTTGTTGCCGGCATCGTTCGCGTCGATCCAGGAGAACCGCTCGGGGGCGTGGTCGTTCGCCCAGAGCGCCTTGGTGTCGCGGTACGCGCCGTTCAGATCCTTCACCAGTTGCTGCAGGCCCCGATGATCGGCGTGGTCCAGCAACCACCAGTCGAGCTCGCCCTTCTCGGACCACTCCGACTCCTGGCCGAACTCGCAGCCCATGAAGAGCAGTTGCTTGCCCGGGTGCGCCCACATCATCGCCAGGTAGGCGCGGAGGTTGGCGAGTTGCTGCCAACGATCACCGGGCATCTTGCGCAGCAACGATCCCTTGCCGTGGACAACTTCATCGTGGGACAGCGGCAGGACGAAGTTCTCGGAGTACGCGTACATCATCGAGAACGTCATCTCGTGGTGGTGGTACTGCCGGTAGATCGGCTCGTGCTCCATGTAGCTGAGCGAGTCGTTCATCCAGCCCATGTTCCACTTGAAGCCGAAGCCGAGCCCGCCGAGATGCGTAGCCCGGGTGACGCCCGGCCAGGACGTCGACTCCTCGGCGACCGTGATGACGCCGGGCACGCGCTTGTAGAGGGTCGCGTTCATCTCCTGCAGGAACGAGACCGCCTCCAGGTTCTCGCGGCCGCCGTACTGGTTCGGCACCCACTGGCCCTCCTCGCGGGAGTAGTCCAGGTAGAGCATCGAGGCGACGGCGTCGACCCGGAGGCCGTCGATGTGGAACTCCTCGGCCCAGTAGAGCGCGTTCGCGACCAGGAAGTTGCGCACCTGCGGGCGGCCGAAGTCGAACACCAGCGTGCCCCAGTCGGGCTGCTCGCCACGCCGCGGATCCGGGTGCTCGTAGAGCGGCGTCCCGTCGAACCGGGCCAGCGCCCAGGCATCCTTCGGGAAGTGCGCCGGCACCCAGTCGACCAGTACGCCGATGCCTGCCTGGTGCAGGGCGTCGACCAGGCCGCGGAAGTCGTCGGGATCGCCGAAGCGCGAGGTCGGTGCGAAGTACGAGGTGACCTGGTAACCCCAGGAGCCGCCGAACGGGTGCTCCATCACCGGCATCATCTCGATGTGGGTGAAGCCCATGTCCTTGACGTAGGCAACGAGTTCGTCGGCGAGTTCGCGGTACGACCTGCCCTTGCGCCACGAGCCGAGGTGCACCTCGTAGACGCTCATCGGTTCGGCGTAGGCCTGCGAGGCGGCGCGCTTGTCGAGCCAGTCCGCGTCCTTCCACTCGTACGAGGACTCGTGCACGACCGAGGCGTTCGCCGGGGGAGTCTCGGCCAGGTTCGCCATCGGGTCGGCCTTCTGCCGCCAGACACCGTCGCGGCCGCAGATGTCGAACTTGTACCGCGTGCCCGGGCCGATGCCCGGCACGAACAGTTCCCAGACGCCGGACGATCCCATCGTGCGCATCGGGTGTGCGCGGCCGTCCCAGAAGTTGAAGTCAGCGGTCAACCTGATGCCCTGGGCGTTCGGGGCCCAGACGGCGAACGACGTTCCCGTGACGGTGCCGGTCGGGCCGTCGTACCGGCGTACGTGGGCGCCGAGCACGGACCAGAGTTGCTCGTGCCGGCCCTCGCCGATCAGGTGCAGGTCCATCTCGCCGAGCGACGGCAGGTAGCGGTACGGGTCGTCGACCTCGACCCCGGGACCGTCGGTGTAGGTGACCTCGAGGCGGTAGTCCGGCACCTTGTCGACATCCAGTACGCCGACCCAGACACCCTCGAACTCGTGCTCGAGCTCCACCCGCTGGTCGTCGAACACAGCGGTCACCGTGCTCGCGAACGGTCGCAGCACCCGGAGCGTGACGGCCCCCTCGCCAAGATGCGGCCCGAGCACCTGGTGCGGATCGTGATACGTCCCGCCCACCAGCCGCTCAAGCACCCCACGATCCACCGGAACCGCCTTGTCCCGCAGGGTTCTGGGAACAGCCGCCGGGTCCGGCAGCGGCTCGAAGGTAGAGGCCTGCGCCGGTTCGAACGCATCGACGACCGTCGGCTCGTTCACTTGCTCCGCGGTCGGCTTGTCCACCTGGTCGTTCCCGCTCGAATCCATACACCCCATCCTGCCCGATCGAAGCCCTATCCACTGCACTCCGTACCCGCGACCTCGATACCTACACGGTTACGCCCGGTCGAGGTCCTCGAGTTTCTCCCTCAGCAGCTCCAGGCGGGTGGTGTAGCGGGGCCAGGCGAAGCCGGAGGTGGTGTAGGCGGTGGTGGTCTGGGTGACCCGGGTTCTGGCGTGGGGGAGGTCGCCTTGGGCGAGGGCCAGGGCTGCGGCGACCGCTCGGGCTGCCAGCCAGGGGGTGCTGTGTTCGGGGGCCTCGGCGAAGACGGCGTCCAGCAGGGAGGCGGCTTCGTCGAGTTCGCCTTCGAGGATCAGGACGTCGGCTAGGTCGATGTGCGCCATGGTGACGCCGGCGTTGTCGGCGACGGCGTACTCGACTGCTGAGCGCAGGTGCTTCTCCGCGTCCGCGACAGATCCCTTGGCGAGCGCGACCGCGCCACGGATGCCGTCGTTGAGGGGAAGGATCTGCCGGTCGTCCAGGCGGCGCGCGTAGTGATCGGACTCGGCCGCCACCTCCAGCGCCTCGTCCAGCCGCCCGACACTCACCAGGGCGCCGGCCAGGTTGCTCAGCCCTCGCGACAACCCGTGCTCGTCGCCGTACACCCTGTCCGCAGCGACACAGCTCTCGTAGACCGCACGCGCTTTCTCCGCCTTCCCGGTGTAGAGGTACAGCGTGCCCAGGGCGTCGGCGAAGCTGGACAATCTCCGCTCGTGCTTCGGGCTGGTCCGGGCCATCTCTTCCCCCGCGAGCAGCGGGATGTAGGCCTCGCGCAACCGGCCGCGTTCGATCTCGACGATGCCGCGGTAGTAGAGCGCGGTCAGCGTGAGCGAGAGGTCGTCCTGCTGCTTCGCCAGCTCCTCGGCCTCGGACAGCAGCGAGGCGGCCTCCTCGAAGCGACCGAGCATCGTCAGCACGAAACCCTGGTTGCTGAGCGCGCTCACCCGCTCGGCGGGCGTCGCTCCGGCCGCGCCTGCCAAGGCTTCGAGGTGCCGCGCGGCCTCGGCGTACCAGCCTCGGATCAGCCAAGGCACATGCAGCGCGAGCGCCAGCCGCAGGCCCGCGACAGCCTGCTCGGTCCCGGCCGACTCGTCCAGCGCGTCGAGCAGGTTCGGCCACTCGGCGAAGACCGCCGCCACCGACTCGGCAGTGGCGAAACCGTCGTGTTGCTCACCGATCGTCTGGACGTACTGCGACGCCCAGGCCAGCTCCGCGGCACGAGTCACCTCGACCTCGCCGGCCTCGGCCAGTTTCGTCAGCGCGTAGTCGCGAACGGTCTCCAGCAGCCGGAACCGCCGCCCGTTCACGGCCTCCACCGTCACCAGACTCCGGTCAGCCAGCTCGGTCAGAGCCGGAGCCACATCTCTCGGATCGAGCGCGACCTGCTCGGCCGCCTCCAAGGTGAACCCGCCTGCGAAGATCCCCACCCGACGCAGTACTGCGCGCTCCGCGTCGCCCAGCAACTGGTGACTCCAGTCCAGCGCGGCGACCAGGCTCCCGTGGCGCGCCTGGGCCTCCCGGGAACCGGCGACCAGGAGACGCATCCGATCCGCGAGCCGCTCGGTCAGTTGCGGCACGGTCAGCGTGCGGGTGAGACCGGCGGCGAGCTCGATCCCCAATGGCAACCGGTCGACCGCCGAACAGATCGCGGCGACCTGTTCCGGGCCGGCCCCCTGGGCATCGGCAGCGCAGCGCTCGGTGAACAGTTGTGCGGCAGCGATGGCGTCGAGCGGCGCCATCGGCCGCGTCTCCTCGGACATCAGCTGCAGCGGACGCTGGGAGGTGATCAGGATCGTCAGTGAGGTGGTCCGCCGCAGCAGCCCGTTGACGATCCGCGCGACGGCCTCGACGAGGTGCTCCGCGTTGTCGAGGACCAGGACCGAGCCCTCCAGCGAGGCGGCCGCGGCATCCAGCGGGTTGTTGCCCCCGGCATCATCCCCGGCGATAGCCTCCAGTACTGCGCTCTCGCGGTGCAGCGGGGCGAGCTCCACCAGCCGGACGGTCCGTCCAGCCGCGGCGACCGCTCGGGCCGCCTCGAAGGACAGTCGCGACTTGCCACTGCCCGGACCACCGATCAGCGTGATCAGCCCGGGTCCGGTCAGCCGGGTGACCAGCGACGTCAGCTCGGCCCGCCGCCCGACGAAGCTCGTCATCGGCGATGGCAGCCGGACCGGGGACAGCGGCACCGGGACGCTGGTCTGTGCGACCGGCTGGGCCGCGGCCAGCAAGAGCATCGGGTCCTGCCGGAGCAGCCGTAGTTCCATCGCGGCGGTGTCCGGGGCCGGGTCGACTCCAAGCTCCTCCGCGAGCCTGGTCCGCAACCTGGCCAGCCGGTTCAGCGCATCCGCCTGCCGGCCGGTCCGGTACAGCGCGAGGGCCAGCAGGCACCACAGTCGCTCGTGCAGAGGATGTTCCCCGGCCAGGGCCTCGAGCTCGCGGCCCGCTTCGCCTGCGGCTCCGAGGGCGAGCTCGGCATCGAGGCGTTCCACCTGGATGTCGAGACGCCACGAGTCCAGCTGTTCGCCCTCGGTCACGGCGTACGGGATGGTGCGCAGATCGGCGAGCGACGGGCCGCGCCACAGCGCGAGCGCTTCGCGTCCGGCCTCGCTGACGATGTGATGGTCGCTGATCCGGATCGCGGCGTGCATCCGCTCGACAGCTGACCGCGCGACGGTGAGATCGGTGAGTTCGGCTGACAGGGCGTAGCCGCCGTTGCTGCGAGTGAGGGCATCGGGGGCGCCGAGGGCGGCCCGGAGGCGGGACGCGAGCACCCGGAGCCGTTCGGTCGGCCGGGCCAGGTCGACGTCACCCCACAGATCCGTGGCCAGCCGGTAGTCCGGCACCGCCATCCCGCCGGCCAGTGCGAGCCGCACCAGGAGAGCCCGCTCGAGCGGCCGATCGACCGAAACCGCCACGCCGGCATGCCGGACCGCGAGAGGGCCGAGCACTAGGACCTCTAGCTTCGGCTCGGGGGGCATATCGGCAGTATTACAGCGACGGCTCGCCCACGGTCAGTAATTCTTCGGAATGTGGGGTTACTTGGCAGAAATTTGGGTATTACAGAGCGCTCAGTTGTGCCGCCGCGGCCAGTGGGATGGGCAGCCAGCTCGGCCGGTTCCGGGCCTCGTACAGGGTCTCGTAGATCACCTTGTCGGCCAGGAACGCGCTCAGCAGCACCCCCTGGTCGCGGGGATCCGAGCCCGCGACCTCCGCGTAACCGTCGCAGAAAGCCTGCCGGTTGCGGTCGGCCCACTCAGCCGCCCGGTAGGCGATCTGCTGGTCGCCCTGGTGATCGGCCAGCAGCGACCGCGCCGCGTAGTCGAAGGACCGGAGCATCCCGGCGATGTCCTTGATCGCGGTGTCGAGCGCGCGCCGCTCGATCAGCGACTTGGCCGGCTCACCCTCGAAGTCGATCAACTTCCAGCCGTCGATGGTTCGCAGTACCTGACCCAGGTGGAAGTCGCCGTGGATCCGCTGCACCGTGACGGCCTGGTCGTAGGCCGCCAGGGCGTCGAAGGCGCGGCCGAGCCCGTCGGCGAACTCACCGAGCTCAGGCACCGCCTGCACGGCCTTGGCCAGCCGCCGCCGCATCGCGGAAGCGTGCTCGACCATCTGCTCGGGCTCCCAGACGTCGGTGCCGAGAGCCTTGGCCAGCTCGGCGTGGACCTGCGCGGTGGCGGCGCCGAGGCGGTAGGACTCGCCTGCGAAGTCTCCACCGACCTCCTCGGCGTGCAGGTCGGCCTCGGCGTACAGGTCACGCACCGAGGTGGTCGCGTAGGACCAGCCGTCGGTGGAGTTCTTCTGGAACGCGGTCATCATCGCCAGGTCGCCCGAGTCGGTGCCGCCACCGGCGCGCGGCCAGGAGCCACGCGCGGTGCCGAGCACCTCGGGGACCAGCTCCGAGCCCGCCTCGGTGAGCGCCGACTCGATCTCGACCCCGGGATTGCTCCCGGGCTCGAGCCGGCGGAACACCTTCAGCAGTGCGGTGTCGCCGAAGACCAGCGACGTGTTGCTCTGCTCGACGGTGAGGACCAGCGACTGGGCGTCCTCGGGGACCACGATGGTGCGGTCCGGCGAGTGCACCGGATGGAACTCGAGCCCCTCCAGCCGGCGCCCGTGCGTGAGCGCGTCCAGCCAGTACGGCGTCGCCTCCTTGTCGTGCAGTGCGTCGTACACCCAGACCCTGGTGTCGCCGAGGTCCTGCTCGTCCCAGTCGCCGATCAGCGCGTGCCCGAGGTTGTCGACCGGGGCGGGGTGGTAGCTGAGCGGCAACTGGTAGACCCGGATCGCGTTCTCCGCGCCGGGCGGTCCCGAGCAGTAGACGAAACCGATCCGGACCGCGGGCCAGACGCCCTCGTCCGACAGCCAGGTTGAGGTGGCCATCGCTTCGACGTCGACGTCATGTCCTTTCTCGCCGTACCACCGCTGGTTGGCGCAGAAGGACTGGACCTGGTCCAGATGGGAAGTCACGAAATGCTCTCCTCACGATCAGCCGATTTGTTGACCGGCAGGCGGAACCAGTAGAAGCCGTGCGCACCGAGCGTGAGCAGGTAGGGCAGCTCGCCGATGGTCGGGAAGTGCACCCCACCGAGCAGCTCGACCGGCTCCACGCCCTGCCACTGCCGCAGGTCCAGCTCGATCGGCTGCGGGAACCGTGACAGGTTGTTCACACACAGCACGACGTCGTCGCCGAACTCGCGCACGTAGGACAGCACGCTCGGGTTGGAACCGCCTAGATCAGTGAAAGTACCCATGCCGAAACACGGGTGCTGCTTGCGGGTCTGGATCATCCGCCGGGTCCAGTGCAGCAGCGACGAGGCGTTCTCCATCTCCGCCTCGACGTTCACCGCCTGGTAGCCGTAGACCGGGTCCATGATCACCGGCAGGCTGAGCTTGCCCGGTGTCGCGGTCGAGAAGGACGCGTTCCGGTCGGGGGACCACTGCATCGGAGTACGGACGCCGTCGCGGTCACCGAGCCAGATGTTGTCGCCCATGCCGATCTCGTCGCCGTAGTACAGGATCGGCGAGCCGGGCAGGGACAGCAGCATGGCAGTGAACAGTTCCATCCGGTTCACGTCGTTGTCCAGCAGCGGCGCGAGCCTCCGGCGGATGCCGATGTTCGCCTTCATCCGCGGGTCCTGGGCGTACTCGCCCCACATGTAGTCGCGCTCTTCGTCGGTGACCATCTCGAGGGTGAGCTCGTCGTGGTTCCGCAGGAAGATGCCCCACTGACAGGTGTCGGGGATCTGCGGGGTCTGGGCCAGGATCTCCGAGATCGGGAACCGCGACTCACGCCGTACGCCCATGAAGATCCGCGGCATCACCGGGAAGTGGAACGCCATCTGGCACTCGTCGCCGCCGTCGGCGCGGTCGCCGAAGTACTCGACCACGTCGCCGGGCCACTGGTTCGCCTCGCAGAGCAGCACGCGGTCGGTGTAGTTCGCGTCGACCTCCTTGCGGACCCGCTTCAGGAACTCGTGCGTCCTGGGCAGGTTCTCGCAGTTGGTGCCCTCCTCCTCGAACAGGTACGGCACCGCGTCCAGCCGGAACCCGTCGACGCCGAGGTCGAGCCAGAACTTCAGCGCCTCGATCATCGCGTCGCCGACCGCGGGGTTCTCGAAGTTCAGGTCGGGCTGGTTGGAGTAGAACCGGTGCCAGAAGTACTGCTGGCGGACCGGGTCCCAGGTCCAGTTGGAGGTCTCGGTGTCGACGAAGATGATCCGCGCGTCCGGG
>NZ_DASRXP010000042.1:0-4849 GCF_035687465.1 Kribbella sp. | reverse complement strand
GGCATCAGTACCCGCACCCCAGGTCGGCGCGAGCACCCGGCTGTTCGCCGTGGTGGCTGCGCCCTTCATCGCGATGATGTCCTTGATAGCCAGCGGGATGCCCTGCAGCGGTCCGCGGTCGTCGCCTGCCGCCAGCGCGGTGTCGGCCGCGGCCGCCTGCTCGAGGGCAGCGTCCGCGGTGATGTCCACGTAGGCGCCGAGGGCTGGATTGAGGGCGATCGCGCGGTCGAGGATCTGCTGGGTCAGTGCGGTCGACGTGAGGCTGCCGTCGCGAAGTGCGGTGGCAGCACCCTTGATGGTCGACGTGGTGGTCTGGAGGGGAGTGGCGGTCATCAGGCGTCCTTTCCGGCCGGCGCGGTGACGGCACCGGAGTAGAAGTCCAACGGGTCGAACTTGATCGCGGGCTCGTCGGGATCGAGTTCGGGGAGATACAGCGCGTCGGCCGCTTGGCGGATCAGCGGGTAGTCCCTGACGAAGGTGGCGAACTCTTGCTCAGAGACGGTCAGTTGAGCTGCCGTGAGGATCGCCGTGACGATCTGCTCGGGGTCGGCGGTGGTGGATGCGGGCATGCGGAACCTCCTGAGGTGGGGGTGTGCGGTGGTCAGGCCGGGACTGCCTGGACTTCGGACTCGGAGTACAGGTGGCAGGCGACGGAACGGCCTTCGCCGAGGTGGATCTGGGCCGGGGCGAGCTCCGCGCAGATGTCCATCGCGAACGGGCAGCGGGTCCGGAACCGGCAGCCGCTCGGCGGGTCGATGGGGCTCGGGATCTCGCTGTCCTTGGTGCTGCTGTCGTCGATCGGCTCGTCCCGGGTGCTCTCGGTCGGGTCGAGCGTCGGCACGGACGACAGCAGCAGTTGGGTGTAGGGATGCTTGGGGTTGTCGTAGAGCTCCTGCGCGCTGCCGCGCTCGACCACCTGGCCGAGGTACATCACCGCGACGTCGTCGCTGATGTAGCGCACCACGTTGAGGTCGTGGCTGATGAAGACATAGGTCAGCCCGTACTCCTCCTGCAGATCGGTCAGCAGGTTCAGCACCTGCGCCTGGATCGACTTGTCCAGCGCCGAGACGGCCTCGTCGAGTACGACGAGCTTGGGTTGCAGCGCCAGCGCCCGGGCGATGTTGACCCGCTGCCGTTGGCCACCGCTGAGCTGATGGGGATAGCGCGACGCGTACGACGCGGGCAGGCCGACGTCGCTCATCACCGTGGCGACCCGCTCGTCGATGGCGGCCTTCGACGCGCCCTGCACCTGCAGCGGGAATCCGATGGACTCGCTGATGGTGGCCCGCGGGTTGAGCGCGGACGACGGGTCCTGGAAGACCATCTGCATCTGCTTGAACTCGTCCGTCGAGCGGCGGCGATGCGTGAGCACCTGCTTGCCGTCGAAGATCATCTCGCCGTCGTCGGTCAGGTGCAGGCCGACGATCACCCGGGCCAGCGTCGACTTGCCACAGCCGGACTCGCCGACGATGCCGAGCGTCCTGCCCTGGCGGACGCTGAGGGAGACGGCGTCGACCGCGGACAGCCTCGCCCGGCGACCGCCCGCCCGGACGTGGAACGTCTTGGACACGCCGAGCAGCTCCAGCAACTCCTTGCCTTTGTCATCCATCGTCTGCTCCTTCCGAAGAGGTGTTGTCACAGCCGGCTGTCCATCGCTTCACGGAGCGCGTCGCTGGCCAGGTTGAAGGCCACCGAGGTGAGGAAGATGAAGAAGCCCGGCACGATCGCGACCAGCGGCGCGACGCTGACCATGCCGCGCAGGCTGTTGAGCATGTAGCCCCATTCCGGCGCCGGCGGGGCGGAGCCGAGGCCGAGGAAGCTCAGGCTGGCAGCGATGATCATCGCGACCCCGACCAGGCTGGAGGCGTAGACGATCACGTCGTTCAGCACGTTCGGCAGCACCTGGCTGCGGGCCACTCGCAGACGGCCCGCACCACTGAGCCGGGCGGCCTCGACGAACTCCTGTACTACGACGCGGCGGGTGGCGGACTCCGCCACCCGGGCTACCGGCGGGATGAAGACGATCGTCACGGCGATGATCGTGTTGGTCAGACCCGGACCGAGCGAAGCGCCGACCGCGATCGCCAGCAGGATCGCCGGGAACGCGTACAGCATGTCCATCGTCCGCATCAGTGCGGTGCCGACGACACCTCGCAGGATGCCCGCGGTGACACCGATCGTGGTGCCGATCAGAGCCGCTCCGAGGGTCGGTACGAATCCGGCCAGCAACGACAGCCTGCCGCCGTACAGGACCCGGGCGAGCATGTCGCGGCCCTGTTCGTCGGTGCCGAGCAGGTGGCCGCTGGCACCGAGGTTCTGCAGGCGTTCTGTTGGTTTGCCGAGCAGTGGGTCGGCACTGGTGATCCACGGCGCGAAGATTGCCCCGAGCACCAAGAGCAGCACGATGACCGCCGCGACCACGCCGACCCGGTTGGACAGGAATCGCCTGAACGTCGCGGACCAGAAGGACCGGGACTGCTCACTCGTACGGGCCGCGTTCCACTCGTCCCGCCGGCGATCCGCCTCCGCCCGGTCGGCTGCCGTCGTACCGGCTCCGAAGTTCTTGTCCAGCAGGACTGGTACCTGAGTCATGACACCGCTCCTCTCACCCGCGGGTCGATCCAGGCCTGCAACAGGTCGACGACCAGGTTCACCAGCACGAACGTGACGGCGATGACCAACGTCGCGCCCTGGACCACCAGCAGGTCCCGGGCCGAGATCGCGGTGAACACCAGCAGTCCCATCCCAGGCCAGCGGAAGATCGTCTCCACCAGGACCGAGCCGCCCAGCAGCGCACCGATCTGTACGCCGGACGTCGTCAGCACCGGGGAGATCGCGTTGCGCAGGATGTGCCGGCGGACCTCGAACTCGCTCAATCCCTTGGCCCGCAGGGTTTCCACGAAGTCCGAGCCGGCCACGTCGACGATGCTGGCCCGGGTCACCCGGGCCGTGATCGCCATCGTGATCAGCGACCCGGACAGCACCGGCAGGACCAGACTCCTGATCGCCATCCACAGACCCTGGTCGAGGGTGGCCCCGCCCGAGGGAAGGATCCTGAGACCACCGGCGAAGACCGCCAGCAGGATGATCGCCAGGAAGAACGACGGAATGCTCAGCCCTGACAGGCTCAGCACCCCGGTGACCCGATCGATCAGACTGCCTCGGCGGGTACCGGCCAGGTAGCCGAGCCACAGGCCGATGCTGATGCCGAAGACCGCTGACACGATCGCCAGCACGGCGGTGTTGCTCCAGGCCTGGATCAGCAGATCCGAGACGTCGCGGCGGCGCTGGGCGGAGTACCCCAGATCGCCTTGCAGGGCGTCGCCCAGCCAGTGCAGGTAGCGCAACGGCATCGGGTCGTTCAGGCCCAGCTCGTCGCGGATCGCCTGACGTTCCGCGGCCGACATGTCATCGCTGACCAGTCCGGCCTCGGCCGAGCCGGGCAGCACGTTCATCAGCAGGAAGACGATGATCGAGACCCCGAACAGGATCGGGACCGCCATCCCGATCCGGGTTATCGCGACACGCAGCATGGCTCAGTCCTTCCCGACGGTGATCTGTGTGAAGTCCACCCACCACGACTGCGGCTGGACGTAGCCGTGCACGTTCGAGGTGACCACCCGCAGGTTGAGGTCATGCATCCAGAACAGGAAGTAGGCGTTCTGGAGCGCGACATCCATCATTTTCTGCAGGTACTTGTACTGCGAGGCGACGTCGGCCTGCTGACTCGCGGCCGTCAGAGCGGCGTCGATCTTGGGATCACACAACCCGGCTGCGTTCGGCAGTCCGCCGGGACGGTTGCAGAAGAAGCTGGCGCTGAAACCGGTCGGCATCATGCCGGCCGCCGGCGAGGCCCAGAGGATGTCGATGTCGTCCCACTGCTTGGCCTGCAGACCGTCGAGCCCGATCGAGATGATCGTGTTCCACTCCATCGGCTTCAGCACCGTGGTGACACCGATCGCCGCGAAGTCCGCCTGCAACTTCTGCATCATCGTGTCCGGATACATGTTCCCGGAACCGCCGGTCGGATAGGCCATCGTGAGCGTCAACTGGCCGGGTTGATATCCGGCTTCGGCGAGAAGCTTCTTCGCCTTCTCGACGTCGTAGCTGTAGCCCGGCGTGTTCTTCGTGTACGACGGATTGCCGTCGTACACGTATTCCGTGGCGGGATAGCCGACGTTGTTCAGCAGCGCGGCCGTACCTTCGCGATCCAGCGCGTAATTGAGCGCCTGGCGCAGTACGAGATTGTCCTTGAACGGCGCCCGGAACATGTTGAACCGCGGCATGATCCCGTGCGGGTATTTGCCCATCTCGATCTGGTAGCCCTCTTTCTTCAGCTGGTCGACCGAGTCGGGCGACGGGACCTCGGCCCAGTCGACCTCGCCGGACTGCAGCATCGACAGCCGGGACGCGGGCTCGGGCTGTGGGTAGAGGACGATCCGGCCGAGCTTCACCGGGACCCGCCAGTAGTCGTCGTTGCGGGTGAGCTCCATCTCCTCGCCGTCGACGTACTTCGTCATCCGGAAGGGACCGGTGCCGGAGGCATGCTTGTTGTAGTCGTTGTTGCCGTACTGCTTCACCACCGACGGGCTGGGGTAGAAGATGCCCGCGAGGTCCCACAGCAGCCAGGCGTACGGCTTGGTCGTCTTGATCTCGACCGTCCGGTTGTCGATCTTGCGCCAGGACTTGAAGTACCGGAACAACGCCGCGGCGCTCGCGGCCGACTTCGTGTCGTAGTACTGGAAGGTCTTGGTGCGGAGCCGGTCGTACTGGAAGATCACCGCGTCCGCGTCGAAGGTGGTGCCGTCGACGCGGACGCGGTGATCTTCCAGTACGACCGGCTCCGCAC
>NZ_DASRXP010000041.1:0-28442 GCF_035687465.1 Kribbella sp. | reverse complement strand
CTTGCAGGGCGATCGAGCTCGGCAATGAGCTCCAGGGCTTCGGAGTAGGCCTCCCCCAGCCGGGTGGCGCCGTACTCGTCGACCATCGCCAGGGACCGCTCCCAGGCTGTCCGTGCAGCGGCCTCATTGCCGGCCGAGAGGTACGCCTTGCCCAAGCGGATCAGGCCCCGGGCAGCCGGGGCCGGCTGACCAAGCGTGAGGTTGATAGCCACCGAGGCCTCGAAGTGAACAGCGGCCCGGTCGACCTCTCCCCTGCTGGCGACGGCCTGCCCGAGGGTGTCATGGGTGTAGGCCCGAACGCGGTCCTCCGGGACATCGCGACTCTGCTCGAACGCCTCGGTGGCGGTCACCACGGCTTCGTCGTACCGGCCGAGGGCGAGGTAGATGATGGCGAGGTTGTTCAGCTGATGGGCGATCGCGTTGGCATCCTGTTGTCTGCGGCCGATCGCCAGCGCGGCCTCCACCTGCTCGATCGCCTGGTCGTGGTCGCCGAGCAGGTCGTAAAGGAAACCCAGGTTGCCACGGACGACGGACTCACCCGATTCGTCGTCGATCTCCTGGAAGAGCTTGAGCGATCTGAGTAACGCTTCCTCGGCGCGGGCCAGATCCCCGCCCTCGCCGAAGCTGGTGCCGAGCTGGTTCCAGGCGAGCGCCTCCATCAACGGCCGGCCGGCCAGCCGGCCGGACTCCGCCGCGCCCTGCTGGATCGCGATCGACTCCTCCGGACTCACCAACCGGGCCAGCGGCGCCCACAGATGCAGCGCGAGCGCGGCTGACTGACGATGGTGGCCCGCCTTCGCACTGGCCGTCACCATCGCCATCAGGGCCCGCAGCTCGGAGTCGAACCAGCTGATGGCGCTCGGCCGGTCCTTGAACGTCATCGGGACCGTCCCGTCCAGCGGTGGGCCCAGATAGTGGATCCGCTGGGGTTCGCCGAGGATCCGCCGGGACGCGGCCGCCGATTGCGCGGCCCAGTCCAGCATCCGTTCCCAGGCGGCATCGACCTCTTGAGCCGACTCGGTCTCGCGGAGTTGCTCGGCGGCGTACGCGCGCAGCAGGTCGTGGAGCTGGAAGCGGTTGGGACTGGACTCGTCGACCAGGTGCAGGTCGGTGAGCCGCCGGAGCAGCTTCGTCGCGGTCCGTTCGTCGAGTCCGGCGAGGGCGGCGACGGCCGCTGGAGCGAAGCGGCGGCCCGGGTAGAGGCCCAGCATCCGGAAGAACCGGGCGGCCTCGGGCTCCAGCGCGCGGTAGGACCAGGAGAAGACGGCGCGGAGGTCGGTCGCCGGGTCGTCGCCTGCGTCGAACGCATCCAGCTGGTGCTCCTGCAGTTCGCTCACCAGGTCGGCCAGTCCGGCACCGGACCGCCGCGCGATCTGCTCGGCGGCGATCACCAACGCCAGCGGCAGGTGGTTGCAGCTGTCCGCCAGTTGATCGATCGCCTTCGCGCCGCCGACCTCCGGCAGCCCGATCCGCCCGGTGAGCAAGGTCCGCGCATCCGCCACCGACAGCTGTTCCACCGGGATCTGGCGGGCTCCTTCGCGCGCCACCAGACCGCGCAAGCGGCTGCGGCTGGTGATCAGGACGACGGCACCGGTTCCCGGCAGCAGCGGCCTCACCTGGTCGGCGTTGAGCGCGTTGTCGAGCACCAACAGCACCCGCTGCCCGGCCAAGGTCGAACGCAGCAGTGCACTCCGCCCGTCCACCCCGGCCGGGATCTGTCCAGCCGGTACGCCGAGAGCGTGCAGCAGGAAGCCGGCCGCCACAGCAGGATCAACTGGCTCGCCCGGACCATAGCCACCCAGGTCCGCGAACAGCGTGCCGTCCGGGAACTCAGAAGCGACCCGGTGGCTCCAGTGCACGGCGAGGCTGGTCTTGCCCACGCCGCCCGGACCGTGCAGCACCAACGTCACCACGGTCTCGGGGCCGCGGGCGGCGAAGGCCTTGTCCAGCTCGGTCAGCACCTCCTTGCGGCCGGTGAAGCCAGGCACATCCGCGGGCAGTTGGCTCGGCGCGATCCTGCGAGGCGGCGGCGGAGCGTCTCCGGCCAGCAGTTCGGCATGGACGCCGCGCAGTTCGCCGCCCGGGTCGACACCCAGCTCGTCCGCGATCCGCAGCCGCACCGACTCGTACAACTCCAGTGCCTCGGCGGTCCGGCCGCTCTGTGCCAGCAGCCGGAGCAGCCTGACCCACAGCGATTCGCGCAACGGATGGGCCGCGGTGAGCTCGCGGAGTTCGACCAGGACCTCGCCGTACAGGTCGTCGCCGCGCTGCAGGTCGATCCGGCGCTCGACCGCGGCCAGGTACTGCTCGACCAGGCGGGGCGCCTCGCTGGATTCGAGCCACTCCGAGCTGATGCCTTCGAACGGACGGCCCGACCACAGCTTCAGGGCCCGGGTGATCGCCTGGTGCTCTTCGGCGGGGTCCGTCGGCTGCGCCGCGTCCCGCAACAGGCGACCGAACAGCAGGGCGTCGACCTGGTCGGGATCGATCTGCAGGCTGTAACCGGCCGGCCCGGTGGTCACCAGGTCGGCACCGATGACCCGGCGCAACCGGTTCATCAGGGTGTGCAGGCTGGCCCCCGCGTTGGCGGGCTGGGCCTCGCCCCAGATGCGGTCCACCAGGACGCCGGTCGGCACGCTGCCGCCGGCCGCCATCGCGAGGATGGCGAGCAGGGAACGGATCCGGTCGCCGCCGAGCTCGACCTCGCGGCAGTCGACCCGCAGCGAGACCCCGCCGAGCAACCGGATGGCGACCTGCGGGCACGCCGGCTCACTGCCTGTCATCTGCCTCCGCTCACCAAGCCGCAGGCTGGCAGGCTACCGCCTGGGAACGATTCCCGTGACAGGGTGATGACAGGAGGTACTCGGCACGATGGTGCTGAGAACCGAAGGGGGCGCTGTGCTGCGGATACATTTCACCGGCCAGGACCTGGCCCGGACGACCCTTGCCGAGGAACCGGACCCGCTCTGGGAGGTCCTGCTGAGCCTGCACCAGCTCCAGGTGTGGGACGGCTCAGGTCACTACGGGCACTGGCGGGAGCGGACCCGGCGGCAGCTACCCCGACCGGCTGCCCGCTTGCTGCAACTGGCACCGCCGCAGGGCTACTCCCCTGACTTCCTCACCCCACCAGAGCAGACGAACAGCTTCGACGATGCCGTGGAGCGGGTGATGTCGACCTCACGGCGCCGGATCCAGCGTGAGCTCGACCTGCTCGCCGTACGACGGCCCGGGTCGAGCTGGACCCGCGAACTGGCCGGTGGCCGGCCCGACGCGGTGAAAGGCCTGGGCCAGGCTCTCCGGGCGTACCACCGGTACAGCATCGCGCCGTACTGGGAGTCCATCCGGACGCTGGTCCGGGCGGACCATCAGCGGCAGGTCAGCCATCTGTCCGGCGCCGGCGTGGACCAACTGCTGGGCCGGCTGCATCCCTCCGTGCAGTGGGAGGCCCCTGTCCTCAAGGTCTCCGGGCTGCCGGACCAGGATCTCCACCTGGATGGTCGCGGCCTCCGCCTGCAGCCGTCCGTCTTCTGCTGGCAGATCCCGACGAAGCTACGCGACCCGCTGTTGCCCCCGGTGCTGGTCTACCCGGTCCAGCATGCGCCCGGCTCGCTGCACCGGATGACTGCAGAGCGCCGGTCGCGGCCACTGGCCGCCCTGCTCGGCAGCACCCGTGCGGCGGCTCTCGAGGCGATCGCAGAGGGCTGTACGACGACCGAGCTGGCACAGCGTTGCCGAATCTCTCTAGCGGGGGCAAGTCGGCAGGCAGGCATCCTGCGGGAGGCAGGGCTGATCACTACTCGCCGGGCGGGCCAGGCAGTCCGCCACGACCTCACAACTCTCGGCCGGGCCGTGCTGGACGGCTGCCAGGCTCCGGTCGGCTGACCAGTGGCCGCGATGCCGGGGCCGGCGGTCTGCGGGTGGTCAGAGCTTGTAGTCCTCGAGGAGGCGGCGGCCGATGATCATCCGCTGGATGTCGGCCGTCCCCTCGCCGATCAGCAGCATCGGCGCCTCACGGTAGAGCCGCTCGATCTCGTACTCCTTCGAGAACCCGTAACCGCCGTGGATCCGGAACGAGTCCTCCACCACCTGCGAGCAGTACTCGCTGGCCAGGTACTTCGCGACCCCGGCCTCGAAATCGTTGCGTGAGCCGGAGTCCTTCTTCCGGGCCGCCTTCACCATCAGCTCGTGCGCGGCCTCGACCTTGACCGCCATGTCGGCCAGCCGGAACAGCACCGCCTGGTGCTCGGCGATCTTCTTGCCGAACGTCTCGCGCTGCTGGGCATAGGAGATGCCGAGCTCGAAGGCCCGCCGGGCCACCCCGCAGCCGCGGGCGGCCACGTTCACCCGGCCGACCTCGACGCCGTCCATCATCTGGTAGAAACCCTTGCCCGGTACGCCGCCGAGGACCTGGTCCGCGGCGATCTCGTACCCGTCGAAGATCAGCTCGGTGGTGTCGACCCCCTTGTAGCCCATCTTCTCGATCTTGCCCGGCACGGTCAGGCCCTTGTCGACCTCGCCGAAGCCCGGCTCCTTCTCGACCAGGAAGGTGGTCATGTTCTTGTAGACCGACTCCGAGTCCTCGTCGGTCTTCACCAGCACCGCGACCAGGTTCGCCGTACCACCGTTCGTCAGCCACATCTTCTGGCCGTTGATCGTGTAGCTGTCACCGTTCTTGACAGCTTTCGTCTTGATCGCGGCGACGTCGGAACCACAGCCCGGCTCGGACATCGAGAAGGCACCCCGGACTTCGCCGGTCGCCATCCGCGGCAGGTACTTCTGCTTCTGCTCGTCGGTGCCGTGCTGCAGCAGCATGTACGCGACGATGAAGTGCGTGTTGATGATGCCGGACACGCTCATCCAGCCGCGCGCGATCTCCTCGACGCAGAGCGCGTAGGTGAGCAGCGACTCACCCAGACCGCCGTACTCCTCGGGGATCATCAGGCCGAACAGCCCGAGCTCCTTGAGGCCCTCGACGATCTCGGTCGGGTACTCGTCCTTGTGCTCCAGCTCGGTGGCGACCGGGAGGATCTCGGCCTCGACGAAGGCGCGCACCGTCTTCAGGATCTCCTCCTGGATGTCGGTGAGTCCCTCGGTCTGCTGCAACCTGCTCATCTGCGGCTCCTTCCGGTCGCGCGCCTACCCGCGAGTATCGCGGCTCCCAGCATCGCGGTACGACCCGACACCCGCTGTGACACCCACCACCCCGACACCGTCACGTGCCTCACGCCCGTACTCCGGGGCTGCCGCGCGCGGTCGGTCGCTACTCGTTGTCGCCGCGGTCGTTGTTCTGGCCGTTGTCGCCGAGGGCCGGGTTCAGGATCGCGAACAGGGCGACCTCCTGCGGGGTCGGCTGCCAGCGGCCCTGGCGTTGAGCCTCGGCAAGACGCTGCTTGGCGTCCTGGTACTTCTCGGACGCCTCGTCCTTGTCGCCGTCGGCGAGGGCTTCCGCAGCCTTGTCCAGGTCGTTCGCAGCTTCACGTGCCGTCCTGGCACCACGGCCCTGCTGCCCATCGCCCTGCTGCCCCTGCCGCAGCAACTGGGCGAGCACCCGCAGCGTCGCCGCCGTACCCGTCTGAGGGACCGCCGGCGTGGCCTTGGGAGTCTTCTTGGGGGCCGGAGTCGGAGTCGCCTTCTTGGACGGCGTCACCGACGGCTTCGGCTTGACAGTCGCCTTCGTAGCGGCCGGAGGCGTCGGAACGCCACCCGCTTCCGCGGTCGGGTCAGGCGACATACTCTCGCGCAGCAGTCCCACAGCAACCACCGCAGCCAGTACTACCGCCAGAGCCACGATCGCCCTGGCAAACGGGAACCGCCGCGAAGGCCGGCGGGACCGGCTGCCGTGAGAGCGAGTGCTCTCTGACGGCTCGCCCTGCGCAGTCAAGCCCTCAGTACCTACCGACGAGGATCCTGTCAGCGTGGGCACGGCAAGTACTCGGGTTCCGTCGTCGACAGCTTCTGAGGGGGCTTGATCGAGGTAGGCGGCGACTGCCGCGGCTGAGGAGGGGCGGGCGGCGGGGTCCTTGGCGAGCAGACTCATGACGAGGTCGGCGAGGCCCGGTACGCCTTCGTCCCGGCGTACGGGAGCAGGGGTGGCTTCCAGGTGCTGGTGCAGGACGTCTGTGGCGTCGGTGCCGGTGAAAGGCGGCGTGCCCTCGAGTAGTTCGTACAGGACGCAGCCGAAGGAGTACCAGTCGCTGGCAGGCGTCGCACGCTTGCCGCGCACCTGCTCTGGCGAGACGTAGGCCGCAGTGCCGAGCAGCACCGGCCCGGTCGCACCATCGAGGCCTACCGCCTGCGCGATGCCGAAGTCGGTCATCTTGAGAGTGCCGTCGGGCGCCAGCAGCAGGTTGCCCGGCTTGACGTCCCGGTGCACGACTCCGGCGGCATGGGCGGCGTCCAGCGCGCGAGCCCCCTGCTGAGCGATCCCGGCGACCACCTTGGCAGCCGGGAGCCCCCCGCTGCGCAGCAACTGCGCCAGGTCGGGGCCGTTCACCAGTTCCATCACCAGGAACACCTGACCGTCCGCGGACCCGACGTCGTACGTCGCGACCACGTTCGGGTGGGTCAGCCGGGCCGCGGCCCGGGCCTCGATCCGGAACCGCTCGACGGCGTCCATCGGATCGCCCTCCAGCCGGCGCAGCATCTTCACCGCGACGGGCCTGGCCAGCACCGTGTCCTCGGCACGCCACACCTCGCCGGCACCGCCGCGCCCCAGCAGGGTCAGCAAGCGGTAGCGCCCCGCGAGTACCTCGCCGTCCACACCAACACCTCACAACAGTTTCAGCCACGGCCGGATCGCCGCCCTACCTTAGGCGGGGTACCCCGTCTGGAGCGAGTGGATGGCTGAATCCTCAGCTGGCTCTAATGTGAACAGGGGCTCCTGGCTGCGGTGACAGCGCTGTCAGACGGGGCTAGGTTTGCTGACATGTTCCGGAAACTGTCCCTGTTGGTCGTCGCCGGCCTCGTCGCGACGATCCTCCCCTCGACCACAGCAGCCGCCGCCCCGGCCAAGTCCGGCGGGCCGACGGTGCAGTGCGCGTTCACGCCGACGCCGGAGAACCCGGCGGCCAAGCCTGTCCGGATTCCGTCCGCCACCGCGAAGGCGAAGGGCACGGTCGACGTGTACTTCGTGACGAACTACGGGCTGTTCGTGGTCCGGATGGACCGCGCGAACGCGCCCTGCGGCGTGCACAACTTCGTGCACCTGACCAAGAGCCGGTTCTACGACTTCACCCAGTGCTTCCGGCTGACGAACTCGACCCGGCTGGGCGTCCTCCAGTGCGGTGACATCTACCGGCAGGAGGAAGGTGGCCCGGGCTACAAGTTCCCCGACGAGGTGACCGGTCAGGAGACCTATCCCCGCGGAACCGTTGCGATGGGCAACCAAGGCCCCGGCACCAACGGCAGTGAGTTCTTCGTGGTGCACTCGTTCGCCAACATCGCGCCGAACTACACGGTCCTCGGTCACGTCGTCTACGGTATGTCCACCTTCGACCGGATCGTCAAGGCCGGCATCGCCGACCCCGACCTCGACGGACCCCCCACCCACCCCGTCCGCATCCTCAAGGTCTTCACCCGCTAACTGCTGGGCGGAGTCCACACGTCGGTGCGGGGCATGCCGGCGGCGCGGCCCTTGGCAGAGATGACGAGCGCCATCTTGCGGGAAGCCTCGTCGATCATCTCGTCGCCGAGCATCACCGCGCCGCGGGCGCCGCCGGCGGCTGAGGTGTAGTGGTCGTAGGCGTCCAGGATGTTCTCGGCGTGGTCGTAGTCGTCCTGCCGCGGCGAATACACCTCGTTCGCGGCCGCGATCTGGTCCGGATGCAGCACCCACTTGCCGTCGAACCCGAGCGCCGCGGAGCGTCCCGCCACCCGGCGGAACCCGTCCAGCTCCTTGATCTGCAGGTACGGACCGTCGATCGCCTGCTTGCCGTGCGCCCGCGCCGCCATCAGGATCTGCATCAGGATGTAGTGGTACGCGTCGCCCACGTCGTACCCGGGCGGCTGCTCGCCGACCACCAGCGACTTCATGTTGATCGACGCCATGAAGTCGGCCGGTCCGAAGATGATCGTCTCCACCCGCGGCGACGCCTGCGCGATCGCGTTCACGTTCGTCAGGCCGAGGGCGTTCTCGATCTGCGCCTCGATCCCGATCCGGCCGGACTCCAGGCCGTGCACCTTCTCCAACTGGGTCAGCAGCAGGTCCAGCGCGACCACCTGTTCGGCGGTCTCCACCTTCGGCAGCATGATGCAGTCCAGGTTCGCGCCGGCGCCGGAGACGACCTCGATCACGTCGGCGTAGGTCCATTCGGTGGTCCAGTCGTTCACCCGGACCACCCGGATCTTCGAACCCCAGCCGCCCTCGTTCAGCGCGGCGACGATGTTCTTCCGGGCGTCCACCTTGGCGATCGGGGCGACCGAGTCCTCCAGGTCGAGGAACACCTGGTCGGCGTCCAGCCCTTTGGCCTTCTCCAGGAACCGCGGGTTCGACCCCGGCGTCGCCAGGCAGGACCGCCTGCTCCGGAAGGCTTTCCCGGTGCTTGTCTCGTCACCCATCGCCGTATCCCCTTGCCTCGGTTACCCGCCGGTCACCCGCAGCGTACGGCGAATCGGCCGCCGCTTACGGTGACCTCCCTCACGCGCCGCCCGCGTTGTGTCCCGCCTCACGGTCCGGGGTGTGTGGGACGCTGTCGCGGTGACGAGTGACGAGGCTGTGGCGGAGATCGCCGGGGTGATGAAGAAGGCCGGGCTCGTCTGGCTGTCCTGGGGCGGCGGACGCCCCGCCCCCGCCTGGTTCGCCAAGGTGGATGAGTCGTACGTCGTGCTCGCCGACAGGGCAGGTAGTGCGGAGCAACCCCTGCCTGGTCTCGTGGAAGCAGGAGCGGCCGAGGTCGTAGTACCGGCCAAGCCCGCGACCAACCGCCTGGCTGCCTGGACCGCGACCGTACGGCGCCTGGAGCCCGGCAGCGAGGAGTGGACCACCGCCGCCCAGGTACTGCGAACCGAGCGGCTGAACGCAGCCGGTCTGGACACCCAACTGGACCGCTGGCAAACAGAGGCCGACCTACTCGTCCTGGAGCCCACCGGCGAGATCACCACCGGCCAGTACGACGACCGGTCGCGCGCCGAGACTCCGCCCGGAACCACGGCAACCACCAGAGGCAGGCGGCCGATCACCCTCCACCGCCGATCCAGCCGCCGACCGAAGCTCAGCTGAGTCTCGCAGCGATTGACGGGGCTTACCCGGTCCGGGCGGTTAGCCTTCGACCATGAGCGGATCGCCGTCGCGTGTGTATGTGGCCCGGCTGGCCGGTCTTCCCGTTTACGACCCGAACGGGGACCAGGTCGGCAAGGTTCGCGATGTCGTGGCGATGCTGAGACAGGAGACCCAGCCGCCGCGGGTGCTCGGGCTGGTGGTCGAGGTGTTCACCCGGCGGCGGATCTTCCTGCCGATGACGCGGGTCACCTCGGTCGACGTCGGGCACGTGATCACCACCGGGCTGGTGAATATGCGGCGCTTCGAGCAGCGGGCGACCGAAGTACTGGTGCTGGGTGAACTGCTGGACCGGACCGTCACCATTCGCGAGACGGGAGCGTCCGCGGTGGTGTTCGACATGGCGATGGAGCAGTGGCGGACCCGGGACTGGGTGATCTCCAAGGTCGCCGTCACCGAGGGGGCGAAGCGGTTCCGGCGCCGGGGTCAGTCGCACGTGCTCGACTGGGCGGACGTCAGCGGGTTCGCGCAGAACGAGGAGAGTCAGGGCGCGACGCACATGCTGGCCGCCTTCGAGTCGATGAAGCCGGCGGACCTGGCCGGAGTACTGCATGAGCTCTCGCCGAAGCGCCGGATGGAGATCGCCGCGGCGCTGCACGACGAGCGGCTCGCCGACGTACTGGAGGAACTGCCCGAGGACGACCAGGTGGAGATCCTGGCCGGGCTGGACACCGAACGCGCCGCGGACGTGCTCGAGGAGATGTCACCGGACGACGCGGCCGACCTGATCGCCGAACTCCCGACCGAGACCGCCGAGCGACTGCTGACGCTGATGGAGCCGGACGAGGCCGAGGACGTCCGGCGGCTGCTCACCTACGAGGAACGGACCGCCGGCGGACTGATGACGTCGGAGCCGGTGATCCTGCCCGCCGACGCCACCGTCGCGGACGCACTGGCCCACGTACGGAACGCCGAACTGAGCCCCGCGCTGGCCGCGATGGTCTACGTCTGCCGCCCGCCGCTGGAGACCCCGACCGGGCGATTCATCGGGGTCGGCCACATCCAGCGCCTGCTCCGGGAACCGCCGTCCGCGCTAGTCTCCGTTGCGCTGGACACCGATCTGGACGGGCTGCGGCCGGACGACAGTTTGCATGCCGTCAGCAAGTACCTCGCCACCTACAACCTGGTGGCGGCACCGGTGCTCGACGATGAGGGCCGCCTGCTCGGGGCGGTCACCGTGGACGACGTCCTCGACCATCTGCTCCCCGCCGACTGGCGCGAACCCGATCAGCAGGAGGAGGACCGCCATGCCCCGTGACGACCGCAGCACCGACGAGCGCCGGCTGACCCGGACCGCGGCCGCCCGGCTGGACATCCCGCGCGAACTGCGCCGCACGATCGTGCGCCGGCGTGCGTACGACGCGGACGCGTTCGGGCGGCTCTCGGAGCGGATCGCGCGGTTCCTCGGCACCGGGCAGTTCCTGGTCTACATGACCGCCACCATCGTGCTCTGGGTGCTCTGGAACATCTTCGCGCCCGAGGACCTGCGCTGGGACCAGTACCCGTTCATCTTCCTGACGCTCGCGCTCAGCCTGCAGGCGTCGTACGCCGCGCCGCTGATCCTGCTGGCCCAGAACCGTCAGGAGGCCCGGGACCGGGTCCAGTACGAACGCGACCGCGACGTGGACGCCCGGACCCGCGCCGACATGGAGTTCCTGGCCCGCGAGATGGCCTCGCTGCGGATGTCGGTCGGCGAGGTGGCCACCCGCGACTTCCTGCGTTCCGAACTCCGCGCCCTGCTCGCCGAACTCGACGTCCGCGATCGCGAGGACGACAAGGTCTGATCGTCAGACGTTGTGGCGGGGGTTGGCCGGCTGACGCCAGCCCAGCAGCGCCTCGGTCATCCGGACCGCCGCCACCGTGCCCTTGACGTCGTGCACGCGGACGATCCTGGCACCCTGCAGGATGCACATCACCAACGCCGCCAGGGTTCCTTCCTTGCGGTCCTGCTGCTCCACATCCAGGGTGTCGCCGATGAAGTGCTTGTTGGACACCGCCACCAGGGCCGGATGACCGAGTGCCGCGATCTCGTCCAGCCGGCGGGTGAGATCGATCGAGTGGTAGACGCTCTTGTTCAGGTCGTGGCCGGGATCGACGATGAGCTGATCCGGCTTCACCCCACGCTCGAGAGCCAGGTCGGCCTTGCCCCGCAGGAAGTCCACGACCTCCACGGTCACGTCGCCGTACGAGCCGCGCGCGGGTGGCGTGAGCAGCGGGAACAACAGGCTGTGCGTGATCACCAGCGTGGTTCCTGTCTCTGCGACGAGGTCCGCCAACTCCGGGTAGTGCAGGCCCGACACGTCGTTGATCACGTCGGCGCCGGCCTCGATCGCCAGCCTGGCCACCTCGGGCCGGAAGGTGTCGGCGGAGATCACCACGTCCGATTCCGCGCGCAACGCCGCCACCAGCGGAACCACCCGGTCGATCTCCTCGGCCTCGGTGACGGACCGGCCGGCCAACCCCCAGGGCATCCCGCCGATGTCGACCCAGTCCGCGCCGTCCTCGACATAGCCGAGCGCGGCCCGAACCGCCTGCTCCAGCCCGAAGGTCGCACCGCGATCGTGGAAGGAGTCAGGCGTCCGATTCACGATCGCCATCACCGCCACCTGACGAGAGAAGTCGAAACTCGCGGCGCCAATAGTGCGCACCGGAGCGATCAGGTCGGGCTCGAAGGCCGGTCCAGGCATGCGCGGCAAAGTACTAGCGACAGGAAAACAACAGGTGCCATTCCGGTGACGCGCTATCCCGATCGGCGTCTGAGGTAGGTCAGCAGGGCGGAGCCCAGCTTCGCGAGTGCGGCGTCGGCGGGATCGTCGTACTGGGCGGAGAACGCCTCGGTCTCCGCTCCAGTCAGCTCACCGATCGGCCGCCGTGCCAGCTCAGCCAGCTGCGACGGGCGATAGCGCAGTACTGCGGTCGCTCCGTCGGCGTCGGTCCCGACCAGCAGCGCGCCCACCAACTGGACCCGGCCGAGCTCGATGGGCGCGAGGCGACGGCCGGAGGGGATTTCGAAGACCTCAGCTCGGTGCAGCCCGGCTGCGACCAGCAGGCGCGAGTCTGGGGTGATGGCGGCGCGAGCCTCGGAACCGTCGTGGTCAGCGACCTCCCGGCGGGTCTCGACCGGGGAACAGGCGGGTAGGCGCCAAAGAGCGAGTCCGCTGGATTCCAGTAGTGCGAGGTAGCGGCCGTCGGGGGTGACGACTGGGTTCGCTCGCAGGTCGGGGGATTCCAGCAGGGCTGTCGGGTTTCCGGTCGGCAGTCGGGCGACCACAACCTGGCTTCGCAGGTCGGCGGTCCGGCCGCCGGCGATCACCGTGCCGCTGGGGGGCGAGCTCGCGATGGTGGTGACCGAGTGCATGCCGACGACCGCGACCGGCACGTGCCCGATCGTCGGCCATTTCGGTCCACGCCGGCGCCGGACGGGCTGCGTCGACGACTCAGCCGCCTCGTTCCTCTGGCCTGTCGTCTGGTCCTGCGGGGCGACTGCGAACGGCGCCCGGCGAGGCGGAGTCTCGGCGTAGTTCTTCGCCAGCTGGATCAGGTGGCCGGCTTCGTCGCTCGGGCGCCAGTTGCCGAGTTCGGTCAGGCAGCGGGCCGACCATTCCAGCGGAGCGCGTCCGATCAGCCGCCAGAGGTACTCCTGCCGATCAGCCCTTCCCAGCACGTCGATCAGCGCCTCCCACTCCTCGGGGAGCAACCTCTCAGGGGCAGCCGCCACCCGGTAGGCCCAGCCGAGCCGGTCCCATCGACGGGCGGCCGCCGCGAGCTGGACGCGAAGGCCTAGATCGCCTTCCGCGCGGGCGGATTCGAGCAGTTCACCGGAGGGGTCCACGACGGTGTAGCGGTCGAAGTGGCCCAGCAGGAACAGTGTCACCGCCTTCTGGCGCGGCTCTTGGGGCAACCAGTCGTCGCGAGTGATGAGGTTCTTCAGCTCGCCTTCCGGGTCGTCCAGCCAGACTTGCCGAACGGCCTCGCGGGCCGTCGGCTCGGTCAGAGAGGTCAGAGCGTCCAGGGCGAAGTCCGCCACCCGGCGAGGGACGAAGACCCCACGGATCGGATCGCCGGAACCAGCGGTGAAGATCTCGGCCAGCGTGCGCCCGAACCAGGTAGATCGCTGCGGTGACCGCGAGCGGGCCCGCCACGACGGCCCGGCGAGCCGGATGAGTTCGCTGACCGCCCGCAACTGGTACCGCAGGGGGTTGCTCCGATCCAGGCCGAGCGCGGTCCGGCGGAGACGCTCGTGGACAGCAGGGATCTCCGGGGCCGGCACTCGCCGACCCTATCCACGAACGGTGGACCGTGGTGGGTGGGTAGACACCGAGCACGTAGCCTGGTGTGCATGGCTCCCACTGCTGACCAAGTGACCGCTGCGCTCGGTTCCGTGATGGATCCCGAGATCAAGAAGCCGATCACCGACCTCGGAATGGTCGAGTCCGTCGTGGTGCGGACCGACGGGGTCGTCGCCGTCACGATCCTGCTGACCGTCTCCGGCTGCCCGATGAAGGACACGCTGCGCCGTGACACCACCGCCGCGGTGAGCGCGCTGGACGGCGTCACCGGGGTGGAGATCGAGCTCGGCGTGATGTCGGCGGAGCAACGGGCCGCGCTGCAGACGCAACTCCGCGGCGGGGTGGCGGAGAAGGAGATCCCGTTCGCGCGGGCCGACTCGCTGACCAAGGTGTTCGCGATCGCGTCCGGCAAGGGCGGGGTGGGCAAGTCGTCGGTGACGGTGAACCTGGCCGTCGCGATGGCCGCCAAGGGCCTGTCGGTCGGCGTTCTGGACGCCGACATCTACGGCCACTCGATTCCCGCGATGTTCGGCGTCGCGGACGAGCGGCCGACCGCGGTGGACGACATGATCATGCCGGTGCCTGCGCACGGCGTGAAGGTCATCTCGATCGGCATGCTGAAGCCCAAGCGCGACCAGGTGGTCGCCTGGCGCGGACCGATCCTGGACCGCGCGCTGGTGCAGATGCTGGCCGACGTCTACTGGGGCGACCTCGACGTCCTGCTGCTCGACCTGCCGCCCGGCACCGGCGACATCGCGATCTCGGTCGGCCAGCGGCTGACCAGCGCCGAGGTGATCGTGGTGACCACCCCGCAGGAGGCCGCGGCCGAGGTGGCCGAGCGGGCCGGCACGATGGCGCAGATGGTGCACCAGCGAGTGGCCGGCGTGATCGAGAACATGTCCTTCCTGCCCTGCCCGCACTGCGGCCCCGAGCACCGGATCGAGATCTTCGGCTCCGGCGGTGGCGCCCGGGTGGCGGAGACCCTGTCGACGCGGCTCGGCTACCCGATCCCGCTACTGGGCGAGATCCCGCTGGACGAGCGTCTCCGCAGTGGCGGCGACAACGGTCAGCCCCTCGCGATGGCGAACCCGGAAACTCCCGCTGCGCAGGTCCTCGCCGGGATCGCGGAGGTCCTCGGCGGCAAGCCCCGTGGCCTGCTCGGTCGCCAGCTCGGCCTGTCCCCCGCCGGCCGCTGACCCTCTAGGCCCTAGGTCGACTCGGGGTCGTACGGCGCGCGCTGACCCGCGGGGAGGCGCTGCGGGGCGTCGTCCATCATGGCCGACACGGGCTTGTCCTCGTCGAAGTCGTCGTCCATGCCTTCGAGCAGGTGTTTGCGGACGAAGCTACGCGGGTTGAGGTCGCGGACGTCGAGGTCGGCGAACTCCGGTCCCAGCTCGCTGCGCAGGTCGTTCTGCGCGTTGTTCACCAGTTGGCGGCCCTGGCGCAGCAGCCGGCCCGCGGTCCGGACGAACTCCGGCAGCCGGTCCGGGCCGAAGAGGAGCACGGCGACGATGGCGATCACCACCAGTTCGAGTGGCCCGATGCCGAACATGTCCTCACCCTTCCGAACGCCTGCAGAACAACCCACCAACGATGCGCCGCGGACAGCGTAGCCCGCCTCTGGTCAGCCCACCTGCCGGGTCAGCCAGTCTGCGTTCCCAGCTTCACGGTGGCCTCGTGGGGCTTGCCGCCACGCTCGTAGTCGAGCTGGACGCTCTCCCCCGGCTGGTGCGTCCGGATCGCCACGATCAGCGCCTCGGCGGTGTCCACCGGCTGGTTGTTGATCGAGGTGATCACGTCGCCGGTCCGCAGCCCGGCCTGGGCCGCCGGCGAACCGGTCTGCACCTTCTCCACCCGGGCGCCGCCCTCGAACGTCATGTCGACGTTCGCCCCGATCACCGGGTACGACGCCTGGCCGGTCGCGATCAACTGCTGAGCGGTACGGCGCGCCTGGTCGATCGGGATCGCGAAACCGAGACCGATGTTCCCGCTACTGCCTTCCTCGGCGCCGGGCACCGTCGCGATCGCGGAGTTCACCGCGATCACCCGGGCGTTCATGTCGACCAGCGGCCCGCCCGAGTTGCCCGGGTTGATCGCCGCGTCGGTCTGCAGCGCGTTGATGTAGGAGATCTCGCCCTCGCCACCGGCCGTCACCGGACGGTTCTTGGCCGAGACGATGCCGTAGGTGACTGTGCCGGCCAGCCCCAGCGGCGACCCGATCGCCACCACGTCCTGCCCGACAACCGCCAGGTCTGACCGGCCGAACTGCACCGACGGCGCGTCGAGCCCGACGACCTGCACGACGGCCAGGTCGTAGGCGGGCGAGCGACCGACCAGCCGCGCGGTGGCGGTCTTGCCCTTCTCCGTCTGCACCTGGATCGAGCCGCCCGAAGCGGCCGCGGAAACCACGTGGTTGTTGGTCAGGATGTGCCCTGAGCCGTCGATCACGAAGCCGGAACCGGTCGCGTTGCTGTTGTCCGCGCCCTCGACCTTCAGCTGGACCACGCTCGGCAGCAGGGACGCTGCCACCGCGGAGACCGAGCCACTGCGGACCTTCGGGTCGACACCATTACCGATCGGCGGCCCCGACGGCTGGGCGGTCGGCTCATCGTCGTCCAGCCCGATCACAGCGCCTGCACCGGCGGCTCCGCCGATCACCCCGACGACCAGGGCGACCGCAGCGGCGATGGCGAACACGCGATTGCTCTTCGGCGGCGGAGCCGGTGTGTACGCCCGGGCCTGCTGCTGGTGCCAGTCGAGCGGCGGAGGCGGCGTGTACGTCGGCTGCTGTGTCGGCCATGCCTGCCCCTGGTACACCGGCCGGAAGGCGGGCTCCTGGGCCTCGGGCCGTCCGAAACTGCGCTGGCTGGTGGACCGCCCGTTGGTCTGCCTGTACGGCGCTGTGCTGCCGGGCGGGGACATCGGTGCCGCACCCGCAGTACCGGCAGGGGGCAGGGCAGGACCGGCAGGAGGCACTACAGGGCCGGCGATGGGGCGCTCGGGAGGGAGTTCACGGGTGGGCTCCGGAGCGGCGGGGTCCCGCGGCGTCCGGACAGTCGGTTCGGCGTCATCCCAGCTCACGGTGTCCGCCTCACGTAGTCGTCGTCTCGTGGTTGGAGCGGCCGTGTCCGGGGTGCCGGGAGGTCCTCCACTCTTTGATTATCCCAGCTTCCACGAGAGCGCACTCATCGGCGTGAGCCAGGAGGCGATTCTGGCCAGGCCGGTACCCATCCGCTGGATCGCGGTGATCGTCTCCGGCGGCTGGTGCGGGAACGACGCGACCACCTGGTCGAGGGTGTCGGCCGGCAGGTCCCCGACCAGCGTGTAGACGATCCCGCCGGACGACCAGACGGCGTACGACGGCATCCCGCGGCGCACGTGGATCTCGGCGCCTTCGGGCGTGACCGTGGTCGTGAAGCCCGCCACGGCCGCGGGATCGAGCCGGCCGCGCTGTTCGAAGAGTGAGACGTTGAACAGCCCGTCGGAGTACGAGAACTGCAGTGAGCCGGTCGCCGTGTCCTGGTGAACGTCGTACAGCTGGAGGGAGGCGGGCAGCGCGGCGGAGCAGGTCCAGCCTTGCGAGCGCAGATCGTCCACCCCGCCCAGGCCGACCGCCTTCACGCCGCTCGGCGCCATCGGCGGCAGGTGCCCGAGGAACTCCGAGTCCTCGATCTCCAGATCGGTGAACACCGTCGCGCGGACCAGCGACCTGCCATCCGTGCTGAACAACTGCCGCTGCAGCAGCAGCCCGGTCGCCTGGTCGATCCAGAAGCGAGCCGCGATCGTCCTGTCACTCCGCACCGCTTCGATCAGCACGGCGGCCCGCCCGATCGTGTCTGTGCAGCACTTGAAGACCAGCTCGTACGTCGCCTGCAGCAGCGCGAGTGGTCCCCCGTCGACCATCGGTGCGTGGGCCTCCGACGCCCGCTGCACGAAGGCCTTGGCCCCCGGTGCACCCGACCCGACCACGCTGATCTCGGAGCCCTGCGAGGCCGCGTGCACGATGTCGAGCATCGCCGAGCTGGATCCCTGCGGACCCCAGGCGGTGATGATCTGGGTGCCGTGGAACGACACCCGGTCCGGGGCTGCCGCGGCGCGCTCGAGCCAGCTGACCGCGGACGGCGAGTCCTCGCGGTCGACGGTCGGCGCGGGCAGGGCCGCGGCGGGCAGGGGCAGGCCGATGCCGATCAGTGCTGTGCTGACCAGGACGGCGAGCCGGGAGAGGCTCACAGCTCAGCGCCCCGTCAAGGCCACCGGCTGGAGGGTCGGGCTCAGCCCGGCGTATCCAGTCCCGTTGTAGGAGTTCAGCAGGGCCATCGGGTCGCCGTACGGCGTGGTCGCCGCGTGGTCGGCCGAGAAGCTCGCCACCGGCGGCTGCAGCACGGGGGCCTGTTCACGGGCCGGCTCGCCCAGGACGAACGCAGTACCGAGCAGGGACGCCACCGCGGCGGCAGAGCCGGCAGCACCCAGTACTCCGGTACGCCGCCGGGTCCGCGTGGTCCGTGAGCCCGGCCGGTTGTCCCCAGGCCGTCCGGCCGGGAACACAGAACGCTGTGGGCTGAGGGAGATCGCGGGTGTCAGCACCGGACGAACCTCCTCGCGCGGCTCCAGGGAGAACGCGGGCACACCGAGCAGGCGCTGCATCAGGTCGTCGGACGGGTCCGGGGCCTCCAGCGCCGCCATCCGCGCCTTCAGCCGGCGCTGGGCGTCCACCTCGGCCCGGCAGGAGTCGCAGCCGACCAGGTGGCTCAGCACCTTGTCCCGCGAGTCGTGGTCGAGGCCGCCGTCGACAGCGGCGGTCAGCTTGTCCAGGGGATGTTGCAGTGTCACCGGTCGTCACCTCCGGCCATGAACGGGCCGTCCGCGGGCGGCCCACTGATCCGGGAATGGCCGGACCGCGGCGCGCGGTGCTCGAGGTGCTTGCGCAGCATCGAGCGGCCGCGGTGGATCCGGCTGCGTACTGTGCCGAGTTTCACATCCAGCACGTCGGCGATCTCGTCGTACGTCATGCCCTCGATGTCGCAGAGCACCACGGCCGCGCGGAAGTCCTCCGGCAGCGCGTCCAGCGCGTCCTGCACATCGTGGTCGAACAGGTCCTGGTCGAGCTTCTCCGCCGGGCCGGAGCCCTTGGCGGGCAGCCGGTCGTGCGCGTCGTCGGGCAGCCCGTCGAAACGGATCCGCTGCCGGCGGCGGGCGCCGTCCAGGAAGAGATTGGTGGTGATCCGGTACAGCCAGCCCTCGAACGTGCCCGGCGTGTAGGACGACAGCGAGCGGAAGACGCGGACGAACACCTCCTGGGTGAGGTCCTCTGCGTCGTGCTTGTTGCCGGTCAGCCGGTACGCGAGCCGGTAGACCCGGGCCGAGTGGGTCCGGACGATCTCGTCCCACGACGGCAGCGCCTCGGGCTGCTCGGGCTGCTGCTGGGGGGCCAGGGCAGGCACCACGGAGGTGTCGACCGGCTTCACGGCAACGCCTCCCTGGGTCCTCTCGGCAACGAGCGTGACCACCATGGTGCCGTGTTCACCGTCCTCTGCGCACGTCGGGGACACCCGGGTTGAACCCTGAGATGCCGGTACGACGGTCCAACGTGGCGCGCGGGAGGGAAGTTCCCCACGGTCTCGCTCTCCTGATAGGACGCCTCAGCAGCCACGATCGTTGACTACGATTCCTCGATCACGGCGATCGGGTCGCCGTCGCGGACGACCTCGCCCTCGGAAACCTTCAGCTCGGTGATGGTGCCGGCCACCTCGGCGAGCACCGGGATCTCCATCTTCATCGACTCCAGGATGACGAGGGTGTCCTCCGGGCCCACCGTGTCCCCGGCCTTGGCGGTGACCTTCTGGACGTTGGCCACCAGCTCTGCCACCACGGTGTGACTCACCTGCACTCCTCTGCTGCCTGGATCCTCGCTCCGATCCTAGTCGGCGTGGGATCCAGGCAGCAGACCGCTCAGGGGTCGAGCCGGATCGCGTTGAAGCCGGCCGGGTTCTTCGACTCGGCGAGGCCGGTGCCCCAGGTCAGCCAGCCGCGGCGGCCGGTGCCGTCGTTCTCGTTGATCACCACGGTGCTCGACAGCAGCCGGTCCCGCGCCGCGAACCCGAGCGTCGTCCACGGCAGGGCGATCTCGTACGTCGTGGTGTGCGCGGCCGCATCCCGCACCACCTTGGCCTGTACTCCGGGCGGCTGGCTCGACACGTCCGTGGGAGCCCACCGGTACACGTCCACCGTGCCTGCGTCGGTCAGGGCCGCACCGATCTCCTGAGTCCGGGTGGCCTCGCCCGGTGCGCCGGCGGTCAGCCCCAGTTGCAGGCTGTCACCTGCCCAGATCATGCCGTTGCGGTTCGGCTGGGACTGCACGTCATCGGTGATCCTTGCGGACAGGTAGAGGTTGTTCGCGTCGTGACTGAGCCACAGGGACCCAGACAGATCACTCGGGCCGCCCCAGCCCGTGACAGGCGGCGTACCGGTCCCTGTCAGCGAGATCGGCGGGAGCTGGCCGACCGCTGGATCGATCACCCCGTCCACCGTCACCGTGTGCGCGGTTGCGACGGTAGGAGACGTCACCGGCGTGAGCTTGCCTGTACTGCGAACTGGGTCCCGCCCGCTGATCCGCAAGCTGGCCGACCAGGCGGATGCCGCTGTCAGGGTGAGCGGCACATCTACAGAGGTGCCCGAGTGCGCCGCGAGCGCAGTACCGGCGAGGACTGTCCCTGAACCGCTTCCTGAGGCCCAGTCCAGACCGGCGAAGGTGACTGCCTGGTTGGACGAGTTGGTGACTCGCAGTCGCAGGATGTCGTTCCCGTTGACGTCGAGCGCGTGGGAGCCAGCCACCGCGAGCGGTGGGGTTGCAGTACCGGTGGTGGTCACGTACCCGACGGCACGACCGTCCACGGTGACTGTGGCCTTGTAGGTGCGTGCGCCGGTCGAGGCTTGCGCCGGGTAGCCCACGGACGCGGTGACTGTGGACCCTGCGGGCGCGGTGCCCCTGGTAGTCCCGCCGCCAGCTGCGACCGAGTAGGCGTGTGCGCGCGGGTCCGGATTGACGAAGGTGAGTGTGCCGCTGACAGCATCACCCGCAATCTCAGGGGAGACGGACAGGGCGAACCTGGTTGAGGGGGCGATGGTGCTGATGGCGCCGCGCAGGTAGACCGGATCCACGCCCACTGATACCCAGACGTGTCCCCCTGCGTCCGCGGTCAACGTCGTACGGGCGCCGTAGAGGTCCGTCACCTGCACGGTCGACCCGGCGGGAGCGGAGACGTTGACGAGCCCGGGTGTGGTCGACCAGACCGCGTGCACACTCTGGCCTCGTCCGGCGTTGAACGAGACGTCGCGGCCGCCAGTACCGAAGGTGGTCTGGCCGATCACCGGCAACTGGTCGATCGCCCGCGCCAGCACGGCGGTAGCGACGTACGACGGCTTCGGCACCAGGGCGCCACGGGAGTCCAGGACGTTGCGGACCGTGCCGAACCGGTGCTCGACGTCGGATGGGTTCGTGCCGGAATCCATGAAGTTGTAGGTGGTGTAGCGGGCGACCCCGTCAGCGAAGGAGGTCAGCTGACCGCGTACCAGGTTGCGAGCCTGCGACAACTCGCTGACCGCCGTCTGGTGGGTCCCGGTCGGCCAGCCCTGCTCGGTGATGTAGATCGGCTTGCTGGAGCCATGGGCCGTCATGATGCTTCGGATCGTGTCGACGTAGGACAGCGCGGCCTCGGCGTCATTGGGATAGACGTACGGGTGGATGGACACGGCGTCGACGTAGTCCAGCCCACCGAGGTCTGCGAAGCGGGTGAACCAGCTCTGCCAGTCACCGATGATCGCGAGCGAGGGCCCGGCGAGCTTCACGTCGGGGTGAGCCGCGCGGATCGCGGCGCTGGTCGTCTTCAGCAATGCGACGTAGCTGTCGGCCGTGCCACCAGCAGGGCCGTCCAGGTCGCGGTGGTTCCACTCGTTCCAGAGCTCGTACGTCGTGTGCGCGGTACCGAACTCGTTCACCGCGGCCACCGCGTACCGGGCGAAGGCGGCCCGCTGCGGCTCGGTCGAAGGCGCCTCGTCCGGGTAGTAGAGGGGGTTGCCGTAGTCCAGGATGTTGAGGAAGTCGACGTTGTTCGAGTCCAGCGCGGCCTTGTAGTCCTTCACGGCCTGCGGGAACTGGATCACGCCCGGCGTGGTCTCCGCGTTCGCCCAGTAGGCCTCGTCCCGCGCGGTCGAGATCCCGCCCATCGCCATCAACGCCACCGAGTTGTTGCCCGGGTTGACGGTTCCGCTGCGACCGAGGCCGGACGCGGTACCGATGCGGGTGTCGGTCGAGGTGGAGAAGTCGTAGGGGGTCAGCACCGAGAAGTCGGTCCCGCCGGTGGTCGTGGTTCCGTCGGCCGCGACGGCCTTGAGGTCGGCCTGGTACCAGCCGGCCGTGCTGATGTTCAGCGGCAGCCGCCCGTTCAGGGAGGCCGCCGTCGCCGAGCCCTTGGCGACCTCGGTGCCGGTCGCGTCGCGGACGGTCCAGGTCATCGTGGCGGCGTTGGTCGTGAAGCCGAGCCGTACGGGCTGGCCGACGGTGAAGGCGTTGCCGATGGTCGTCGGTGCGATGGCCAGCGTCGGCGGGACCGCAGCGGCCTGGGCGACGGGCAGAACGGCCAGCGCGGTACTGATCAGCGCCAGCGCCAGGGTGGTGCGAAAGGGACGTCTCACGGGTGGCTCCTCCGTACTGCGAGCGGATCCGGATCGAGCGAAACGAGAGTGCGAGCGAAAGCGCTTTCGCACAGCCTCACATTTAGGACCCGACCGGCACCGCTGTCAACCTCTCGGCCGGGGTGGAACCGCACTACGATGACGCCATGGCGGAACAGCTGGTCACCCTGAACGACGTGGCCGAAGCGGCCGGGGTGTCGCTGTCGACCGCCTCGAAGGCGCTCAACGGCACCGACCGGATCTCCGTTGCCACCCGGGAGCACGTCCGGGACACCGCCCTGCGCCTCGGTTTCCGCCACAACGCCCTGGCCCGCTCGTTCGCCAGGGGCCGCAGCCAGACGATCGGCGTCCTCACCCACCGCGCCTCGAACCCTTTCAGCCGGGTCGTGCTGGCCAGTACCGCCACCGAGCTCGGCGCCCGGGAACAGGCGATGCTGCTGTACGACGCCCGCTTCGGCGAGGCGGACATGGACGAGAGCATCCTGCAGTTGCGGGCCCGCCGGATCGACGGCGTCATCGTGGTCGGCACCGGCACCTCGCACGCGACGCCCTCGATCACGGATCGCTTCGACGTACCGGTCGTCTACGCCTTCACGTTCACCGAGGAGCCCGCCGACGTCATCGTCACCGCGGACGACGTCAGGATCGGCCGGACGGCGGCCGCTCGACTGCTCGCCACGGGTCGCCGCAGGATCGCGCACATCACCGCTACGGCCGACGACGAGGCCGTGCAGCGCCGGATGGCCGGAGCCTCGGCGGTGCTGGCCGAGGCGGGCCTGGAGTGGGCCGCCGACGTGCGCTACGGCCGGTGGCACGAGGGCTGGGGTGAGCAGGCAGCCGGGGATCTGCTCGACGAAGTTCCCGACCTGGACGCGATCTTCTGCGGCAGCGACGCCATCGCCCGCGGCGCCGAGCGGGGCCTCCGCACCGCCGGGCGGCGGGTTCCCGACGACGTCGCCCTGATCGGCGTCGACAACTGGGAACAGCTGATGTACGACCAGAGCAGTCAGCGGCACCTGACCACGGTCGAGGTCGGCCTGGAGCAGATCGGCCGGCTGGCGGCACGGCAACTGCTCGACCCGGAGCGCGAGCCCGGCATCCGGTTCGTCGATCCTCAGCTCGTCATCGCTCAGACGGCCTGATACTCCTCGTGGATCGAGTGGACCGGCGAGAACTTCAGCAGCGTGCGAGCGCGCGTCGTATCGATCAGTGAGCCCCTCCCGTGCACCGGTTGCCGTAGCGGCACGGTCGGCGCGTAGTCACTCAGCAGACTCATCGTCGATCGATCCAGCAGGATGTCGTCAGCCGCCAGACCGATCACGTGTGCACCGGTCAACGGCACCTCCAGCGCCGCGATGATCGCGCGGACGGCATCGCGCAGATCCAGATAGGCCCAGCCCTCGCGAGCCATCGCCGCCGGATTCGCGGCCACCCGCTCGGCGATCGTGACCAACTGGTCCCGTGACTTGACCAGCGGGAACCGCAGCGCGATCACATTGGTCCCCCACCGCCGCCACGCCATCCGGGCCGTCTGCTCGTCGACGCTCTTCGACAGCGAGTACGCGTCGGTGATGTCGGTGTCCACGTTCTCGTCCAGCGGGTAGTACGCCGGCACGACCGGGTGCACGTTCAGCGGCACTCCGAAGGCGTTGATGCTGCTCGCAATGACAACCCGGTCGATCCCCCGCTCGGCGGCCTGGGCGAGGACGTTGAAGGTCGAGGTCGCGTTGGTCCGGAACACCTCGTACGGCGTACCGAGGCTGGGATGTGGGATCGCAGCCAGATGCAGTACTGCGTCGACATCCTCGAGCGCCGCAGCTACATCTTCCGAGGAGCAGGCGTCTCCGACCAAGGGCCGGTCCGCCTTGCTCGGGTGCTGATAGCTCAGGGCCAGCCCGGTGACGGAGTACCCGGCGTCGGCCAGGCCTTCCGTGGCTGCCCGGCCGATCGCTCCGTCCGCGCCCGTGACCAGGATCCTCCTCACGCCTTGATCCCGCCGGACATCCCCACGCCGCGCAGGAACGCGCGCTGGAAGACCAGGAAGAGCAGCACCGGGATGATCAGGGCCAGGAACAGACCTGCCATCTGGATGTTCAGCTCCGTCACCCTGGCGATCTTCGGCAACGCCACCGAGACGGGCTGGAGATCGGGGTTCGTCAGGACGAGCAGAGGCCACAGATAGTCCTTCCAGGAACCGATGATGGTCAGCAAGGCAACGACGCCGAGGATCGGCCGGGACAGGGGCAGCACGACGGACGTGAACACCCGGAGCGGGCCGGCTCCGTCGATCCGCGCGGCCTCGAAGTACTCGCGCGGGATGCCGTCGAAGAAGCGCTTCACGATCAGCACATGGAACGCGCTGGCCGCAGGCGGCAACCAGACCGCCCAGAAGGTGTTGGTGATGTTCGTGTGGACCACCGGGAGCTTGAGCACGGTCAGGTACAGCGGGACCAGCGAGACGATGCTGGGGACGAACAACGTGGCCAGGATCGCGGCGGACAACACCGGTCCCCACTTCGGGCGGAGCACGCTCAGCACGTAGCCGGCCGACGTACAGACGACCAGGGAGGTGATCGCGGAGCCGGCCGCGATGATCGCGGTGTTGCCCAGGTAGAAGCCGATATGGCCTTGCTGCCAAGCGGTTGCGAGGTTGCCCCACTGCACCTCGCCGGACGGGAACAGCGCGAGTGGTTCGCGGATGCTGTCCTGAGTCGGCGAGATCGCTGCCTTGAGCAACCACAGCATCGGGCCCAGTCCCGCGATCAGCAGGCCGATGAAGACGAGGATCTTGGCGATGCCGAACGGCAGCCGGACGTGGAACTGCCTGCGGTCCGCGTCCGACAGCACGCCGCGCTCGATGTCTGTCATTCCATGCTCCAACGGCGGGTCGCGAGGTTGAAGAAGGCCGACAGTACGGCGAGGGCAACCGCAAGCAGCACGCTCAACGCGGTCGCGGCGCCGTAGTCGCCGTTGACGAAGGCGTAGTTGTAGATCAGCAGCAGCACTGTCGTGGTCGAGCCCTGTGGGCCGCCTCCGGTGAACAGCAGCGGCTCGGTGAACAGCTGCATGGTGCCGATCACCTGCAACAGCAGCATGATCAGGATGACCCCGCGCAGATGCGGCAGCATCACGTGCCAGACCCGTCGCAGTACGCCGGCGCCGTCGAGCTCGGCCGCCTCGTAGAGATCAGCCCGGACCGACGTGAGTGCCGCGAGGTAAATGATCACGGCGTTCCCGGCGCCGGCCCAGGTCGCCTCTAGCACGATCGACGGGATCGCCGTACCAGGACTGTTCAGCCACGGCTGCGGCCCGATCCCGACCGCTCCGAGAACGGTGTTGAACAGGCCGGTCGCCGACGGGTCGAAGAAGAACCGCCAGAGCAGGATCGCCACCACCGGCGGCGTGATCACCGGCAGGTAGGCGAGCACCGTGTAGGCCCACGACCGGCCCCGGAGCTCGGCCATGAAGGCGGCAAGCAAGATCGGCAGCGGGAACCCGAACAGCAGCGCGAGGAAGGTGAACCAGAGCGTGTTCCCTACCGCCTGACCGAGGGCCGGATCGGTCAGGACGTAGTGGAAGTTGTCCAGCCCCACCCACTGCACCGGGTCGACCAGATTCGTCTTCTGCAGGCTCATCACGAGCCCCTTGACGATCGGTCCCCAGGAGAAGAGCAGGAAGATCCCGAGCACCGGCAGTGCGAACAGGAGCGCCGGGATCCCCGCGCGGAATCGCCGGTGCACGATCAGCGTCCGAGCTTGGCGTTCACCGTCGACACGGCCTTCGACAGCAGCGTGCCGATGTCCGCGTCCTCCTTGCCGAGGACGGTCTGCACGACCGGGTCCAGCGCGGCATAGACCTCCTGCGCCTGGGCGGCAGGCTCCGGAATGATCACCTGATCGGCGCTCACCTTCGTGTACGGCGCGAAGTTCTGCACCGGCACGTTCGCATACGGCTTGATCCACTCCTCGTAGGCCGAGTACTTCTCCGGACTGATCACCGGAAGCCCCGGTACGCCGACCGGTTGCTTGGCGGCCACGGTCGACTTGGCCTGGGCGACTGCCGACGCCTCGTCGACGTACCGGTTCAGGTAGCGGTACTTGATCCACTTCACCGCCGCGACCTGCTCAGCCGGGGTCGTGGTCGGGCTGACGATCTGCACGCTGCCACCACTGAGCGAGCCGTGCTCGCCGTTCTGCTGCGGCATCCCACCGATGCCGAACGAGGCCGGCTTGAGCCCGTTCGTCACCACCAGGGTTCGGTAGGAGTCGGGCGCCGCCATGTACATGCCGATCTTGCCGGCCGCGAAGTCCTTGGAGATGCCGTCGATGTCGTAGAGCACGGTCTTGCCCATCGACTTGTCGACCCACTTCATGTCGTGCAACGTCTGCATCGCGGCCGTCGACGGTGCGTCGGCGAAGGTTGCCTTGGTGCCGTCGGCGTTCTCGACCGTGCCACCGAAGGCATAGGTCTGGGCGGTGAACATCCAGCCGCCGGTGTTGTTCGTGGTCAGCTGCGCATACCCGGCGGCCCCGGTCGCGTCGCTGATCTTCTTCGCATCCGCCCGTACTTCGTCCCACGTGGCCGGCGGCTTGTCAGGATCCAGCCCGGCCTTCGTGAACAACTCGCGGTTGTAGACCAGTCCGACCGAGTACGCCGCACTCGGCACGGCGTACACCTTGCCGGCGGAATCCTGGGCGATCTTCAGGACGGTGGGGTTCAGGTCGGGCAACAGGCCCGTCGACTTGAGCGCCTCGGTGATGTCCGCGGCCTGCTTGCGGGCGATCAGCCCCTGCGGCTCGGTGAAGGGCACGTTCAGCACGTCCGGCAACTGTCCGCCGGCCGCCTGGGCCTGGAAAGTGGTCGGATCCCAGAGGGTCTCGACCGGGTTCAGCTTGATGTCCGGATTGGCCTCCTGGAAGGCCGCCACCTGCTGGTCGTACAGGGTGCGGTTCTCGGCATCGGAGGAACTCGGCCGGTCACCCACCGTGATGGTCACCGGGCCCGAGTCGGCGGATTCGGACGGGCTGCTCGAGCACGCGGCCAGGCCGAGAATCAGGAACAACGCTGTGACAGCAGGGAGTACTGGCTTCGACATGACAACTCCTCAGCAAAGGACGGTGGCTGGTCAGCCGCCCGATCCGGAGAGTAGCGCAACCGCTTTCGCAAATGCTAGACCTAGAGCCTCAGCAGTCCCCGATGACATCTGAAGGAGACCTCGTGCCGCTCTTCGACTTCCCCCTCGAGACCTTGCGGACCTACCGTCCGGACGAGCCTGCGCCCGCCGATTTCGACACCTTCTGGACGGCCGCGCTGACCGAGGCCAGGGGTTATGAACTCGACCCGGTGTTCACCAAGGTCGAGTCCGGCCTCGTCCTGGTCGAGACGTACGACGTGGAGTTCTCGGGCGCGGACGGGACCCGGATCCACGGCTGGCTCCACCTGCCGGCGCACCGCAGTACCGACCCACTGCCGGCGGTCGTCGAGTACCTCGGACTCGGCGGTCGCCGCGGCTACCCGCACCAGCGCACCGACTACGCGCTCGCCGGGTACGCACACTTCGTGATGGACACCCGCGGCCAGAGCCCGGACAGCCCCGACGAGCACGTCGCCGACCACGGCTCAGCCACTCTCGGCGTCGTGGTGCGCGGCATCAGGGACGCCCAGAACTACTACTACCGCCGCGTGTACCTCGACGCCGTCCGGGCATTGGAGACTGCAGCGATGCACCCGGCGATCGACCCGAACCGCCTACTGGTGGCTGGAATCAGCCAAGGCGGCGGCATCGCGATCGCGGCCGCTTCCCTGTACGGCGAGGTGGCCGGCGCACTGATCGACGTACCGTTCCTGTGCCACTTCAGCCGCGCGATCACCATCAGCGACCGCCCGGGCTACGCGACGATCGCGAAGTTCCTCGCGCAGTATCCGTCAGCCGTGGACGACGTCCAGCGGACCCTGCCGTACTTCGACGGCATGCACCACGCGGCCCGGGTCACCGCCCCCGCACTGTTCTCGGTCGCCCTGATGGACCCGACCTGTCCCCCTTCGACCGTCTACGCGACGTACAACGCCTGGGACGGGCCGAAGGACCTCGAGGTCTACCCGTTCAACGGCCATGAGGGCGGTGAGGAACTCCATCGCCGGCGCCGACTCGACTGGCTGGCCAAGCAGGCTCAGCCGCGCTGACGAGC
>NZ_DASRXP010000040.1:0-10207 GCF_035687465.1 Kribbella sp. | reverse complement strand
TCTCCCCGCCCCAGCCGATCCATCCCTGCCTCGCCTGCACGCGCCTACCCCGCCCCGCCCTCACGCGGCATCACCGCCACCCCGCCCCAGCCTCCGGCATCACGGCCGTCCACCTCGCAAACCCCGATGCCTGCGCTGCCTGGTGATCGCCTGCCGCCTCCTGCTCCGCCGCGGTATGCCAAGCCTCGGCGGGAGCCTCGTCCGCGGCGGCATCTGAGCCCGCAGGCAACTTTGTTGAGCCTTGGAGTTCTGCTCCTGCTTGCGGCCGGCGTGACCTTCCTGGCCGTCACGTGGGACAGCCTGCCGATCACCCTGCAGGCCGCCATCATGGCGACGCTCGCCGCGATCGCCCTGGCCGGCGCCGTACCGGCCGCCAAGCACAAGCTGACCGGCACTGCGGAAGCCCTCGCCATCCTCGGCACCGGCCTCCTGGCGGTAGACCTGTACGGCATCCGCGAACTCGGCCTCATCTCCCCCAGTTCCATCGACGGCATCACCTACGCCGCCGCCGCGACCGCGATCGTTGCCGCCGTCAACCTGCTGATGACCCGCTTCGCCCCCACCGTGGTGACGTTCGGCGTAGCAACAGTCCTGATCGGGCAACTCCCCTTACCCCTCCTCCTGGCCGAGCGCGTCGACGTCCCGCTCTACCTCCTCGGGCTGCTACTCCAGGTCATCATCACCCTGCTGTGGTCCGGCCAAGGCACCAAGGTCGTCCGCACCACCGGCGCCATCTGCTCCGCCCTGTTCTTCACGGCGATCCTGATCATCGGTTCCGGCCGCGTCTTCCTCGCCCTGATCGCACACCACCACTCAGAGTTCGGGTACGCCGCCGACGACCTCTTCAGCCTCTCCATCGCCGACTTCTCCGCAGCCCTCGCGACAACCGGCGTCATCTGCTTGTCCGCCGCCACCGGCATCCTGTTACTGCGCAAGAGAGCGCTCCCCGCGTCTCTGCCACCGACCGCCGGCGTCTGGATCTGCACCGCTGCCGCCGCCTTCACCATCGCCGCGTTCCTGCCCCAGATCCCCACCGCCGGCCGCTGGCTGACCACCGCCCTCGCAACAGCCCTGGTCCTCACCGACCTCCTCCGCCCCCGCACCACCACCCACGCGACGACCAGAGCAATGTTGCAGGCGGCAACGATCACCGTGGTCTCGGTCAACCTGTTCGTCTGTCTGATCTTCGCCGACGTCCTCCAACTCGGCCTGATCGCGGCGATCGTCTCCGCTCTCGCCCCGCTCGCCGCCTGGCGCAGGCGCGTCGACCTCACCACCGCGGCCACCGTTGCGAGCCTCTCCGCCCAGGTCGCGATCCTGCTCACCCTCGCCGACGGCTACTTCGAGTACTGGACCGGCGGCATCGCACTGGCCGTCGTCGGAGCCTGCTCGATCGCCTTCGCCACCCGCTACAGCGGCCTTGCCCCAGAACGCGCTCTCCTGGTCTCCGCGACCTCGGCCGTCTTCTTCGCGGAGCTCATCATCGCGATGGTCTCCCCCGACACCGGTACCGGCATAGTCCTGACCATCGCAGCAGCGCCGCTGATGGCCTACGGCATGCGACCCGGCCGGCGCGAAGCGCTGCTGATCGCCGGACTCCTGCTCGCAGCCGCCAACACAGCCTTCGTACTCGGTAGCGGCGCCACCACGATCGAGTGGTTCACCGTCCCGCCGGCCATTGTGGTACTCGCGATCGGCCTGCTCCGCTGGCGCGACCAGTCCAGCTGGATCTTCCTCGGCCCGGGCCTGCTGATCGGCCTGACCCCGTCCGCCTTGATTGCCGACGGCAACGACGTAGTACGGACCACGCTGGTGATCGCCGCCGCGCTCGCCGTGATCCTGATCGGCGTCCGTTTCACCCTGCAAGCACCGTTCATCATCGGGGCGACCGTACTGGCCAAGATCGGCCTCTGGCAGTTCGTCGAGGTCGCTCCCCTGATCCCCCGCTGGATCACCCTCGCCCTGGCCGGCGCCGTACTGCTCGCCGTCGGCGCCACCTACGAACGCCGCCTCCAGCAGGCCAAGGAAGCCGCCCGCTGGCTCACCAACCTCCGCTGACACTCCGACAGGCTGCAGTCGCGGCTCACCGCCTTCATACTGGTGGCTGGACTGACGACTGCAGCGCCGGGGGGCGAATGGCCAACCGCGAGGAATCGGATTCATCCGAGGCAGTGGTGTTGACCCATGCGCTGGAGAAGCTCCGGATGCGTGAGGGCCTGGTGCTGTCCCGCCTGCAGGACGCCAGGAAAGAGGGCGTCACCTCCCTGCTAAGACTGCCCGTGGTCCAGGCCCACGCCCAACGTCAGGACATCGATCCGGCGGTGGCCGCGCTGCAGATCATCGCCCAGTCCGTCCGGGACACCACCGACGGCACCCACCGGATCGTCGCCGACGCGATCCTCGGCCTCGGAGTCCTGGCCGATGTCTACTCCCAGCACGAGCTCGACGAGAAGGTGATCCAGTCGCTGCGGGCCGATTCGCTCGGCCGGCGCCGGATCACCCTGCTGACCCACTGGCGACGACTGCAACTCGCGATGGGCCTGGAGCCGACCGAGCCGCCCAGCGATCGCACCCTCCGCGGCACCACCGAAGCCGAAGTACTCCGGCAACTCGCCCGCCAGCTACTCCGGCCCGAGGACTACGCGCTGTTCGCCGCGGAGAACGACGAGCCGAGGCCCCCGCCGGCCCGGACCCAGCCGACCGGACGGGTCATCGTGATCGGCGGCGCGGTGACGGACGTGATCTTCCGGACCAGGGTGATCCCGCAGCATGAGACCTCCACGCAGGCGAGCGACTGTCTGCTGTCGCCAGGCGGCAAGGGGGTCAGCCAGGCGGTCGCCGCGGCCCGGCTCGGCCTGAAGGTCAGCCTGGTCGCGGCGCTCGGCGACGACCACTTCGGCCAGGACATCGTCCAGTACCTGCGGTCGGAGAACGTCGACACCTCGCTGCTGAAGATCGTCCGGGGAGCCCGGACCCCGATGACGGGCGTGTTCGAGTTGTCCCTCGGCGACAGCATCGCGGCCGTCTGGCGCAACGACCGCGAGATCAACCTCAGCGTCCGCGACATCGACCTGCTGTCGCGCCAGATCTCCGACTCCGATGCCATCCTCGTCACCTTCGAGGTGCCGCGGGACACCGTGCACCGCACCCTGACGATCGCGCACGCGCACCCACGGACCCGCCCGATCGTCATCGTCACGCCGGGCCAGCCGTACCCCGACGGCGGCATCTCCCGCCAGTCCCTGGCCCAGATCGACTACCTGGTCGCGCACGCCTGGGAACTCGAGCGGTACACCCCGGCCGAGCAGGCGAGGTTCAACCCCGACCGGCTCGGCGAGCACCTGCTCGAGCGTGGCGTCGGCACGCTGTGTCTGCTGGAGAACGGCGGCGGACTGATCTATTCGCAGGTCGCACCCGATCTGCACCGGCTGCCGACGGTCGCCTCGCCGTTCAAGGAGTCGGCTACGACCCGGGACGCGTTCTGTGCCGCGCTGGCCGCCAAGCTGATCGACGACGGCCCGTTCACTGCCGGCGTCGCCCGCTGGGTGACGGCGGCGATGGCGTGCGCGGCCGAGGACTTCACCCACGAGACCACGATGCCCGACCGCGACCGGGTCGAGCGCAAACTCCGCGAGGTCAGCAGCAGGAACCACTGAGCCGAAGACCTGCCGGTCAAAGGTCTTGTTGGCAGGACGGCTTGGGGTCAGAGCCCCTGACTGGCAGGCGATCCTGATCTGCCGCCGTCGGCGTTGCCAATTGGCAGCGGCGGCGGGACTTTGGCAGGACAAAGTCGCGAACCCGGGGCCGATCGGGTCCACCGGGCCCGGCCGACGGCCGATTGACGCGCTTAACCGGTCGCCAATTAAAAAGATTGACGTCCAATTGCCGTGCTGTTCACTGAAAGCAGTGAGAAAGACACGCGGTGAAGGGGACCCAATCTAGCGCACACCGCAGCCAATGCACCACCGAGTCGGCCAATGGAAATGAGGTGATCCCGATGACTGCGAATGCAGCACTCACGTTGATCCTGATGGCGACCACCGCCGTCGTCCTGTTCTCCTTCTGGAAGCAGATCCTCGTTCTGCTTCTGCTGGCGCTCGTCACGATCTTCTGCTTCGGCCTGTACAGCGTCGCCACCGGCATGACGAGCTGACAACTACCCGACTTCCGCGGACCAGCGCACCCCCATCGACGCGGGTGCCCTGGTCCGCTCTGCCGTCCTCCACCGGGCCCGAGGACCGATCAGCGGCGCAGCCGGTGCCGCTCCTCCACAGGCACGTACTCCGTCTCGCCCCGCAGCCGGCAACAGAACATCGCGGAGTCCAGCAGCCTCGTCCGGCTCTGCTCCACCAGGGCTCCCGACCCGATCCGCACCTCGGCCAGGTTGGCGGTCCCGAACGTCGACCGCAGTTGCCGGGGACTCATATAGCGCGCGTCGACGTACAGATAGGGCCGCGGCCGGATCGACAGCCACTGCTGCCAGTTCGCCGCGCGGTAGCTCGATCCGGTGAAGCCGAGGTTGGGGTCGACCGCCGTCGTCAGCAGTTCGACGGACCCACCCGACTGGCGCATCACGGTCCGCACCTTCGACAGCAGATGGGAGATCGCGTTACTCGGGGCGACGTCGAAGGAATAGACCCGGGAAACGTCCCACATCCGCGCCATCGGTACACCGAACTGTTTCTGCAACTGCTTGCCGACCGCGGTCCATTCGAGCGGCGAAACACTGCACAAAGTGACCGGACGTCCGTGCACCGGATCCAGCAATGCGAAGTTCCGCGAACCCGCCCGCGCACTGCGTAAATAATGCAGGTGACTGAATATCGCCGCAGCCTCCTGCGCGTCGTACTCCGCGAAACGGAGATCCTGCAATGAATAAGCATCGGACGGGATCAACTCCAGCACCTTCGCCTGGTCCGCCCGCAGATCCACTGCCCTGTTCCGCAGTTCGGTCTCAAGCTGCCGCCGCGTCACCCGGCCGCTGTGTCCTGCCACTCGCGGCAGATGCAACAGCGTCCGTACTCCGAGCGCCCGTGGCTCGACGCCATGCCTCAGCGCGAACTCGCGCACCAGGTCGTCGAAGAAGGCATCACCGCGGCGGCACTCCTCCAGGGAGAACTTCGCAGGTGAGCCGGTCGGTGGAAGGGCGGCGATCTCCGCCCCAGCGGCAAGGGCACACAAGCTCCCGCCTCCTGTCTTGCCGAGGGCGTCGAGGACACCCTGAAAATGATGGTACCCACGGGCAGGAGCAGCCCGCAGCGACGAACCGGTCGGCACTGACCGGTTCGGATCAGACGGCCCCGCGGGGCCGGGAAGTTCCCGCTGAACTCAGCGCTCGGCCTGGAGGCTGGCCTTCAGGATGGCGAGGCGGGGCTGGACCAGGTCGTACTTCAGCTGCAGCGGGCTCATCCGGGCCTGTTTGACGCGGTAGTCGACCCGCAGCACCCGCTTCACCTGGTCGTGCGGCAGACACAGCACCGGCTGGTCCTTCAGCAACTCCCACTGGTCACCGGTGAGATCGATGACGAGGCGCGCCGGGTCGTGCCGCTGGCCGACCTCGACCCAGCAATGGCGTTCGAGCGCCACACCAGCCTGGTCGATGGCGATCAGGTCGCCGTAGCAGTACGAGATCTCCAGGGCGGGATGGGCCTCTTCGAGCACCTCGACCAGCCACGCCGAGCTGACCCCGCACTGCCCGCGCGAGGCGGTGGCGTTGTCCCCCGGAGCGCTCTTGAAGCTCTCGTGGATCGTCTGGTCCGACCAGGCGTCCATCAGGAGCTTCCGGTAGCCGGTGAGGTCATCGCACCAGGCCGGCAGCACCGGGCGGCCTCTCACCGGACGAGCCGACGACGTGACGGAATGGCTCGATACAGTCAACGACACGGGCTGACGTCTCTCTCTGCGGTAGGTGACGCAAGGTGCGGCCGAGCATAGTCCACAGTGCGACGCGAGGTGACGCGGCACACACAGATGCAACGATCTCCACCCGTCCGGGTTACCACTGCCGTTTCGGCGGGATGGGTCGCACCGGGTGCAGCGGGTTCGGCATCCGCCCCGTGACCGGGATCGGCGGTCGCGTGTCCAGGTCCGCATACCCCAGGGTCAGCCGGTAGCCGTTGAGGGGATACCGCGCGAAAGTCTCGCCGGTGAGGCCGGTCGCTTCGAGGCGTTCGGCGTGCTGCGGAACGGTTCTGGCATAGAGGTCGAGCTCGCCTCGAAGCATTCCCCACAGCCGGTCCGGCGCGAGCAGGCCGGCCTCCTCCAGCAGGTTGGCCAGCGGGTTCAGCACCCCCAGGAACAGCGCGTCGACGAGATACTGCCGAAGGACGTGCCAGGGCTTCCGAGGCAGTACGCGGGCATGCGAGTCGGGCTCGGATCCCCGGGCCTCGATCGGCTCAGTGGAAAGATTGACGTCGTCGACGAGGTCCTTCACCACGATCCGTGCGGGCATGCCCTCCGGCCCACAGATCACCGCGAGGTTCTCGCCATGCGGATTCACCGTGATCCCGTACTCGTGCATCAGATGCAACAACGGCCGGATCAGGGCCGCGAGCAGATCGGCGACCCACGTCTCCGCATCAGCCCCCGACTGAGCGATCAGAGCGCCCACCAGCGGTTCCCCCGCCGCATCAACATGCAGTACTGCGGCCAACGGCCAAGCCGTCTCCCCGGGTTGCAACCGCGGCTCCAGCGGATCCCGCCAGATGCAGCCAAGCGTCTCCGTCCACTGATAGGGCACCCCCGGCGCCGACGACAACTGTGGATGCCGCACAGTCACCGAGGCCACCTCACCCAGCAGTTCCGTACCCAGCCGGCTGAACACCTCGTCCCGGTACCAGATCCCCCGCAGCCACTGCGTCACCATCGGCGCCGCGAGCGTGCAGTGCTCGGGGATCCCGCGATACACCGACGTGTTCAGGATCTTCAACGGCAGCTTCACCTGGTACCGCAGCGGCTGCGACACGTTCACCATCGTCCGGATCGACTGCGTCGGCAGATAGTCGTCCGGCCCCTCCCCGAGCACCACGATCTCCCCAGTAGCAAGCTCCCGAGCCCACTGCGTCCGTACTACGTGGTCGAGCTGCCACGGATGAACCGGCATCCACACATAGGCATCGGGATCCACCAGTTGGCCGCGGAACTCCTCCAAAGCACCCGGGCCCAGCTCCCGCCCGACCACAGCATGCTCCGACAGGTCAGGCGTCCCCCTGAACTCCGCGAGACCACGGCGTACGGCTAGCCAGACAAGGCGAAGCGGAGTACGGGCCTCTGGGGTGTAGCGGGTGCTGTCCGAGGCAGAGAAGCCCAAGCGGCCCTTGTTCGCCACTAGTAGCGGGTGGCCCGTCAGGTGGCCCTCCAACTGGGTGTGGTGAATCCCGACCAGATCCTTGTTCAGCGCAGCACTGGAAGCCATCCGCACATCGGCGGCAAGGGTGCTCGACAGCTCCGCGACATACCCGGCGACTGTGGAGCCGCTGGTCCCCAGCACCTCAGTGGCATCCACCAGGAACTGCACCGGATCGGTAGCGACCTCGCTCTCGTCGTTGCCCAAGATCCCCGCAGCGGTACGGCGTACAGAGCCCGGCGTCACCCGGTAGCTACCAAAGGCACCGCTGACCGCCGAGAACGTGTACGTCGCGGCGCCGAGCTCCAAGCGACCGTCGACCGGCCGCAGCAGGTCCTCCGTGCACAGTTGCGAGATCAGCTTCGCTAGCAGGTCCGAAGAACACCGGTTCCAGGTCATCCAGCTAGCCCGGTAGGGAGAAGCTGGTGAAGGCGGTCGACTTGGGCAGCCGGAACACCTCGCGGCCGGCGACCGCGTTGAGGATGGTCGCGTTGCGGATGGCACCGATCCCCAGGTCAGGTGCTGCTACCCCGTGGCTGTGCAGGTCAGCGTTGGAGACGAACAACCTGCCTGCGACTGCATCGTCTGTGTCGACGCTGTGATCCCTGTGGATGACCCAGCGCCCCGCGGCGTCCCGGCTTACGAGGGGATCGACTGCGGACAAGAACGGCAGCGGGCGGTTGCTGTAGCCCGTGGCGGCGACGACCGCGTCACACACGTGCTGGAAGGTGCGACCACTGTCGGTATGGCGAAGGGTCAACTCGATGCCGTCGGCCCTAGCCACTGCCGCCTCCACTGCGACGCCGCATTGCAGCTCCACCGGCGCCACAGCCGAAGTACCGAGGTCGCGTTGGTAGAGCACGTCGTGGATGTCCTCGAGCGTGTCGGACGAGATGCCCTTGTAGTGCCGCCACTGCTCCTTCACCAACCTGTCCCGGGCAGCCTCGTCCAGACCGTGGAAGTAGTCCACGTACGACGGGGTCGTCATCTCCAGCACCAACTTGGAGTAGTCCAGCGGCGCGAACGACGGCGTACGGGTCAGCCAACTGACCGCAGGTCCACCGGAAGCGTTCGCCCGCAGCAGGTCCAGCGCACACTCAGCACCGGACTGGCCCGAGCCGACCACGGTGATCCTGCCGGCGCGCAGCAGGTCGTCCCGCCGGAACAGGTAGTCCGCGGAGTGCAGGAAGCGCTCCGGAGGCAGTCCGGCCAACGCGGCAGGCACCGCAGGCTGAGTGCCGACCCCCAGCACCAGATGCCGGGCCCGGAGCGTCACGACCTCGCCTGAACGGTCGACAGTCAACGCGAAGGCGTCGCCGTCCCACACCACGGAGCTGACGTGGTGTCCGAAGTGCAAGGAGTCCAACTGCGCCGCGCACCACCGCAGATAGGCCTCGTACTCACGTCGCGTCGGGTGGAACTTCTCCCGGACGTAGAACTGGTAGAGCCGGTCGTTGTCCCGCAGGTAGGACAGGAACGACAGCGGGTGGGCCGGCTCGATCAGGCTGACCAGGTCGGCCAGGAACGACACCTGCAACATCGCGTCGTCGAACATCAGCCCGCGATGCCAGGTGAACTCGGGCCGGCTGTCCAGCACCGCCAGCTTCACGTCGTCCACGCCGTCGGCCAATGCGGCTAGGCCAAGGTTGAACGGGCCACAGCCGATCGCGATCACGTCGTACGGGGCGGTAGTCATCTAAGGGCCTCCACGGTCCGGGTCCGGACCATCAGTAGTGCTGTCTTCTCGGGTAGCTGTAGCTCCCCTTGGCTGACGAAGCCGGCCGCGGCGAACGCGCGCACCGACGGGGTGTTGCGGGCGTCCGGTTCGGCGACGACGCGGCGGCAGCGGGGATCTGCCCGCAGCAGCGCGTCCGCGAGGGAGCGGAGCAGCTTGCGCCCGATCCCCCGGCCGACCCTGGTGATGTCGCCGATAGCCACATGCACGCCCCAGTCGTGCTCCTCGTAGGCGTAGTACTCCGCCAGTCGGTCGTACCGCACGCGGTAGAGCTCTACGTAGCCGAGATCCTCACTGCCGAGCGCTGCCATGCAGGGGATCGAGTGCTCCCCGGAGGACTGCGCTGCGAGGCTCTGGGCCCACCGCTCGACCGACCAGTCCTGCTGCCACCACTGCCGGATGTGTGGCTGGGCCATCCACAAGGCGATGGTCGCCGCATCACCGGGCGCGGCCGGGCGGAGGTCGAAACCGTTGTCCAGATGCAGCACGGTCTCGAGCTCACACCTCACTGCGGCCCCAGGCGCAGCGGGTTCGGTACCTCCAGGTAGACCGACTGCGCATCCAGCGGCGCGACCACCTCGTCGATCCCCCGCAGCCGGGTCAGCATGTTCGCTTTGCAAGGCAGGCGGTCCGCAGTGAGCCAGCGCTGGGCCAAGCGGTCTCCGTCGGGCCCAGCCGCCTTCAGCCCGGGCAACGCCGCCTCGAGCCTTTCACGGACCACATCGAGCAGCGCAGGCTCGGAAGCGAGTCCGTCAACCGCTAGGCACCCAACGACAGCCAGCGCTTGGTTGTGTAGCAGGTAGTAGGTCAGCCGGTCGTCCACCATCGCGTCCTCGACCACAGCAAGGGTGGAGTCGCTCAGACCGGTCACAGCAAGGAGGTCGGACAGGTAGGACGAAGCCAGGTAGTAGCCCTGGTTGTCCCGGTAGGCACCACCGATGACCTGCCCGCTGTCGTCCAGCCGGACCAGCGTGTTCTGCTGGTGCGCCTCCAGCCCGATCCCCGTCTCGGCGTACAGGCTGAGCATCGGGACGAGCACTTGATCGACGTACGACGCGACCCAGGCCGCCGGGTCATCCGCAGCCATCACGCCGAGCCGGCTGAGCTGGCCCGGCCGAGGCGCGACC
>NZ_DASRXP010000039.1:0-11111 GCF_035687465.1 Kribbella sp. | reverse complement strand
ACTTCTCCCCAAGCAGCACCTGGCGAGCTGTTGCAATCCTTGCACACGGTGAGGGTCGTGTCATGCCGAGCGCAGATCTGCCCGCATCTGCCCCAGGATGGCCTCTCGATGGGGGTCAGGGGTGGGGGCGGAGGGCGTCTGTGGCTAGGGCGGCTAGGTGGGGAGAGGGGGCGGGGGTGGCGTGGGACTGCATGGCCAGGGCGCCTACGAGGATGGCGGAGAGGTCGTCGGGGGTGATGTCGGTGCGGGCTGCGCCTGCTTGCTGGGCGCGATTCAAGAGGTTGCCGAGGGCTGTGGTCAGGGCTGTGCCGGCTGAGGTCACGGCGTTCTTGAGGTCGCTATCGGGGCCGGCTGCGGCGAGGGTGTCGAACAAGGCCTTGTTGGTGGTTCCCTCGATGACGAGTCGGTGGAAGTAGGAGAAGAAGGCCTCGCCGGGATCGTCTGCGGTGAGGAGGGAGCGCGCTTTCTCCTCCAAGCGCTCCAGGACGGTGAGCAGGACCGCTTCGATCAGGGCGGCCTTGGTGGGGAAGTGCCGCGAGACCGTGCCTGTACTGACCTCTGCGCGGCGGGCGATCTCCGAGATGGGAACAGTCAATCCCTCTTGGGCGAAGGCGGCTTCAGCTACTTCCACCACGCGACCGCGGTTGCGCTGCCCGTCGGCCCGCTGGGCCTTGACCGGTTCCGTCATCGCGGACCGACCGGGTCGACGGCAACGGCGCCGGCAACGGTAATGGGCGGTCGGCCATGCGTTGTTAAACGGGATGAGCATCCCGTATCGTCACAGTAAGCGGGATACACATCCCGGATACTACAGGAGGAGCTCATGGCCAGCTCGATCGCGGATCAGTCAGGGCGCACAATGGTCATCACTGGAGCGACGACCGGGGTCGGCCGCCGGGTCGCGGTTGTCCTCGCCGAGGCGGGCGCGCACGTAGTACTGGCTTGTCGGGATGAAGCCAAGGCGGGCGTGGTGCGCGAGCAGATCAAGGCAGCGACGCCGGACGCGAAGGTGAGCGTGGTTGTGCTCGACCTCGCCTCGTTGGAATCGGTGCACGAGGCGGCGCGGCGGATCGGCGCGGAGTACGAGCGGCTCGATGTGCTGATCAACAACGCCGGCGTGATGAGGCCGCCGCGCAGTACGACAGCGGATGGGTTCGAGCTCCAGTTCGGCACCAATCATCTCGGGCATTTCGCGCTGACCGGGTTGTTGCTCGAGCGGATGCTGCCAGTCGAAGGCTCCCGGATCGTCACGGTCGCGAGTCCCGCGCACAAGCAGGGGCGGATCGATTTCGACGATCTCCAGTCGGTACGGCGGTATCGGCCCGGCGCCGCATACGCCCAGTCGAAGCTGGCGAATCTCCTCTTCACCTACGAGTTGCAGCGTCGACTGGCCGCGAAGGCAGCCACGACCGTTGCCCTCGCGGCGCACCCGGGCGGCGCGCGATCGGAGCTCAACCGCAACCTGCCGATCCTCTTCCACGGGAAGAACTGGGGGCTCGCGCGTCCGATCACGCACCCGGTGGAGGCCGGTGCACTGCCGATCCTGCGCGCTGCTGTCGATCCGGCAGCGCGAGGTGGCGAGTACTACGGCCCGGACGGATGGTTCGAGTTCAGAGGGAAGCCGACCCTGCTGACCTCGACCGCGCGGTCGCACGACCAAGCTGTCCAACGTCGCTTGTGGGACGTGTCCGAGCAGCTGACCGGCGTCCGGTACGACGTCCTCTGAGGAATCCCTGAAATCAGGCGAGCTTCGCGAGGCGGTTCAGGGCTTCTTCGAGGATGTGGGGTTGTTTGCAGAAGGCCCAGCGAACCAGGGGTCGGCCGGCTTCGATGTTGTCGTAGAAGACCTGGTGGGGGATCGCGACCACGCCGGCCTTCTCCGGGAGCATCCGGCAGAACTCGACGCCGTCGGTGTAGCCGAGTGGGCGGACGTCGGTGGTGACGAAGTACGTGCCCTGGGGGCGGTGGACGCCGAAGCCGAGGGATTCCAGGCCGTCGCAGAGCAGGTCTCGCTTGGCCTGCATGGTGGCGCGCAGGTCGTCGAAGTACTCGTTGCCTAGGGCAAGCGCTCCGGCGACGGCCGGCTGGAAGGGGGCGCCGGAGACGTAGGTGAGGAACTGCTTGGCCGTGTTCACGGCGGTGACGACGGAGGCAGTACCGGTGACCCAGCCGATCTTCCAGCCGGTGACGGAGAACGTCTTGCCCGCGCTGCCGATGGACACGGTCCGCTCCACCATTCCCTCGTACGCCGTGAGCGGGCGGTGCTGGAGTCCGTCGTAGATCAGGTGCTCGTACACCTCGTCGGTGATGACGACCAGGTCGTGCTCGACGGCGATCGCGGCGATCCCGCGCAGTTCGGTGTCGTCCAGCACGGTGCCGGTCGGGTTGTGCGGGGAGTTGATCAGCAGAACCTTGGTGCGCGGGGTCACGGCGGCCCGGAGTTCGTCGACGTCCAGGCGGAAGTCCGGGGCGCGGAGCGTGACCGGGACCCGTCGACCGCCGGCCATCGCGATGCACGCGGCGTACGAGTCGTAGTACGGCTCGAGGGCGATCACTTCGTCACCTGGTTCGACGTACGCGAGCAGGGCGGCGGCGATCGCCTCGGTGGCGCCGGTGGTGACGAGAACCTGGGTGTCCGGATCGTAGGACAGGTCGTAGAAGCGCTTCTGGTGGTCGACGATCGCCTGGCGGAGGGCCGGGATGCCACGGCCGGGCGGGTACTGGTTCGCGCCGCTGCGGATCGCGGCGACGGCGGCCTCGAGCAGCGAGTCCGGGCCGTCGGTGTCGGGGAATCCCTGGCCGAGGTTGACCGAGCCGGTCTGCACCGCGAGGGCCGACATCTCGGCGAAGATGGTCGTCCCGAGTCCCTGCAGTCGCTGAGCGTGTTCGCGCATGCCTCCGACCCTAACCCCCGGCCTTGCACAGAGCCGTGCGGTGGGCCCAACCTCTGGACCCACCGCACGACCTGCCTGTCAGTTCCAGGGACCCGGCGGTGGTGGCGGAACCACCGGCGGCCGGTCCTCGCAGTGACCGGGTGCGCCCGCGTCCGCCGTCCAGCCGCCGTCGTTGCTGTTACCGAGCAGCCGTACGTCGAACTCCGGCGTACCGGTGAAGTGGAAGGTGCCGCAGTTGTTGATGAACGGCGCTCCCACATTGCGGGCATCCACGTTCTCGAAGGTGGCCCAGCCGCCGACCCGGGCGTTCACCACGTTCGTCCCGGTCCCGTCCACCTTGATGTTGCGGAAGGCAACGTTCGTCAGCGCGTAGTCGTCCTTGACCGGCCAGTCGACCACGAACATGACCGCGTTGTACGTCGAATCCAGGAACGAACTGTTGGTCACCTCGATCTTGCCGGACATGTTCGACTGCAGGGCGTAGAGCCAGATCGCGCCGAGACCCAGGTCCCAGTTCAGATCCCTGGGCCCACCGCGGACCGTCGTGTTCCGGGCGAACGACAGCGTCCCCTCGAACGGCGTCGAGTTGAATCGCGATCCCGCATGCAGGGTGCTGCCCTCGCGGATCGGGTCGGCGACCAGGTTGTCCGTGACCGCGTTGTCGCGACCGCCGTAGATCGCGATGTTGTTCGCCAGGACAGGTGTTTGCACTGTGTTGTGGTCGTAGACGTTGTTGTGGTTGACGAGGCCCTCGGGGTTGGCCTCGGACCACATCGCCAGCCCGTCGTCACCGCTGTTGCGGATGAAGTTGTTGGTCGCCCGGACGTTCGAGACGCCCAGGTGCAGGTTCATCCCGTCCGCGATCGCGTCGGTGATGATGTTGTTGCGGATCAGCAGGCCGCTCATCGGGCCGTCGAGCCAGATCCCCACCTTGGTGTGGTGCAGGTAGAGGTTCTGGATGGTCGAGCCGCCGCCGATCGCGCCACCGATGCCGTTCACCTGGTCGGTGTCGATGCGCTCCCGGACGTCGCTCTCGATCGCGAAGTCGGACAGGTGGACCTTGGTACTGCCGCCGTCGGCCGAGTACTTCCCGTAGAACCCGGGCGCGGTATGCACTGAGTTGTCGGGCGCAGGCTGAGCCAACGGAAGCACTGAACCCTTGATGATGGTCCACCAGTTCCCGGCGCCCCGGACGGTGACCTTGTCGACGACGATGTGCCGGTTCACCTGGTAGGTGCCCGGTGGGATGAATACGGTCCAGCTGATCTTCTTGGCGGCCGCGATGGTCCGCTCGATCGCCGGAGCCGCGTCGTGCCGGCCGCTCGGGTCGGCGCCAAAGAGCCTGACGGACAAGGACTTCGCCGGCTGCCGGATCGGCGTACCGACCAGCTCGAAGTCCGCGACGTCGAGCACGTACCAGGAAGCTGGGCTGCCGGACGGGATCTGGAAGCGGACCTTGTCGCCGGCCTGGTAGGTCTTGCCGAGCAGCAGCCGCTGCTCGTCGTAGAAGTGGTTCGGCCGGAACGGCTTGGTCACCGGGTCAGGCTCGGGCTTCCACCAGCCGGGGTTCGGGTCGACGTTGGGGTCGTTGGAGAACGGATACATGCCGTAGAGCCAGGCGTACTGCGACGTCAGGGTCATGGTCTGCTTGCGCTTCCCGTTGACCGTGACGTCGAGCGGCGCCGTGATCCCGCCACCCGCCGGCGCGTCGGGAATGCTGTACCGCAAGGTCAGCGCATTGGCAGGCCGTGACAACTTGAACTCGACGTACTGCCCCGACGCAGTCAGCCGTACTGCGCTGCGCCCCGAAGCCTCGGCGGGCAAGGTGTAGGCCTCACGACTCGGCCCGATCTTCTCGCCGGACGTGGTGGCGTTCTCCGCCTCCTGCTCGACGAATGGCACGGTCGCTCCGCGGCCGGCGACCAACGCGGGATCCAGTCCGGCCCGGGTGATCTTGGGTGCTGAGCTCGCCGTGGTCTGTGCGGTAGTGGAGGTGTCCACGGATGGGGTTGGCCGGGCTGTGGCGGACAAGGCCGGTACGGCCAGGAGAGCGCCTAGGACGACGCTGGTCGCCGCAAGCCGGCGGCGACGGGACAGGACAGGATGGGACACGGGCGACATCCCCCTCAGGATCAGTGGCCGTGCCTCGTCATCGGGGCCCGGCAGGCGTCACCGCTTGGGGCCGGACGATACGCATCCCGACCATCGGCTGCAAGATCTCGACAATCGAAAGAAATTTCCCGCGTTTGCCCCGGTGTCAGTCGGTGGGAAGGGCCACCTGAGGGTTGGGGCGGAGAGCGCGGAGCCACAGCTCGGTCTGGGCGATGTGGGCCGAGGCGGCGGTGGCCGCGGCGGCCGGGTCGCGGTGGGCGATGGCTTCGAGGATCGCGCGGTGCCCGCGGTCGCTGGTCTGCTTGATCGCTTCGAACTCGGCGCCCGGTGCGAAGATCCGGTAGTGCCCGCCGCGACCGCGGATCACCCCCGTCAGGGCTGTCACCGTGGGGTTGCCGCCGGCCGTGCAGATCGCGCCGTGGAACTCGGCGTCCAGCGCCTGGATCTCGGCCGCGTCGGTGGTCGCTTCGAGCCGGTCGAGGATGTCGCCCAGTTGCGCCTCCAGCGCAGGATCCTGCCGGGCGGCCGCTGCCGCGGTTGCGTGCGCCTCCAGGACGCGGCGTACCTCGAGCAGTTGGAGCACGCCTTCGAGCGGGATCAACTCGACCGACAGCGAGAACCGGCTGATGATCTCGGCCGGGTCCAGCGCGGAGACGTACGTGCCGGACCCGTGCCGCGACTCGATCACGCCGAGCGCCGACAGCGACCTGACCGCCTCGCGCAGCGAACTCCGGGACACGCCGAGGTGGTCGCAGAGCTCCGGCTCCGGCGGGAACTTCGCTCCCGGCCCGAGCTCGCCAGAAGCGATCATCTGCCGCAGGCCGGCCAGCGCGTTGTCCGTGGCTGCCATCGATTCCTCCCTCAACACCTGAGACCCAGCACCTGAGACCAACACCCGAGATGTCCAGCATCGCGAGGATAAGTCCTCAGAGCACTTACGGTCACATCGCCGCCGAGTCCTTGTCGTCTCAGCGCAATGATGGCTAATCTGCTGCGAACGGGTGGCCCACTCATCTGATGTCAGGGCAAAGTCTCACCCCAGTTCCCCTGGAGGCGAACCGCCATGCGTCACCGACAGATGCTCGCACCTTTCACCGCCGCCCTCGCCGCGGCCGCGCTGGTACTGACCGCCTGCGGCCCCGGCCCGGCGGAGAAGGCCAGCGGCGAGATCAAGCTGCAGATGGTCGAGAGCCTGACCAACCCGACCCGGACCACCTTGCTGAAGAAGCTGATCGCGGACTTCGAGGCGGCCAACAGCGGCGTCAAGGTGCAGCTCATCTCACCGCCGACGAACCAGGCGGATCAGAAGATCCAGCAGATGCTCCAGTCCGGCAAGGGCGTGGACGTGCTGGAGGTCCGCGACACCACCGTCGGCCCGTTCTCCACCAACAAGTGGATCTACGACATGGCCCCCGACCTGAAGGACTGGGACGGCCTCGGAGCGCTCACCCCGAATGCGCTGAAGGTCGCGCAGCAAGGCGGCAAGTCGTACATGGTCCCGTACGGCTTCTACGGTCTGTCCCTGTTCTACCGCAAGGACCTGGTCCAGCAGGCCGGCTTCAGCGGTCCGCCGAAGAGCTGGACCGAAATGGTCGAGCAGGCGAAGAAGATCAACGATCCGTCCAAGAACAAGTACGGGTACTCCTTCCGCGGCGGACTCGGGGCCGGCGGCAACGCGATCGCGGTGATCTCGGGCTACGTGATCGACGAGCTCAACCGGGACAACGCCTTCAAGCTGACCAGCGGCAAGACGATCTTCTCGTCGCCGAAGGCGGTCGACGCGCTCAACCTGTACGTCGATCTGTTCAAGTCCGCGTCACCGCCCTCCTCGGTCAGCTGGGGCTATCCGGAGATGGTGCAGGGCTTCACCTCCGGTACCACCGGGTTCCTGCTCCAGGACCCCGAGGTGATCGCCACGGTCAAGGAATCCAAGACGATCAAGGAGGACCAGTGGGGTACTGCGCCGCTCCCCGTCGGCCCGACCGGCAAGGCGGCGCAGCCTCTCGCCAACGCGGGTTGGGGCGTCGCCCAGGGCAGCGAGCACAAGGCCGAGGCCGTGAAGCTGGTGAAGTTCCTGACCTCGGGCGACGCGGCGATGACGTTCTCCAAGGAGAACAGCCTGGTCCCGATCCTCAAGAGCGCCGCGGAGGACCCGTTCTTCAAGGACGGCCCCTGGGCGTCGTACGTCGCGATGAACTCCTCGCCGGACACCTACGTCGTGGTGACGCAGCCGCGGGGTGTCCCGTGGTCGACGGAGTGGGGCAACAAGGCCGACGCCGACGTACAGAAGCTGATCACGGGTAAGGCCCAGCCGGCCGAGATCCTGAAGAGCTGGGACGAGTACTGGACGAAGAAGTGGGCCGGGAACTGATCCGATGGCTCTGACCGACACCGACCGACCGGCCCTGAAGCCGCCCACGAGACGGCCGGTGACCCGGCGACGGCAGTTCACCGGCCGGACCGCGCTGATCATGCTCGCCTTCATGACCCCGGCGATCGTCTTCGTCGGGCTCTTCACCTACTACCCGTTGCTGAACGGCATCCAGATGGCCTTCCGCAACTACAACCTGAACGATCTGTCCGACACCTCGTGGGTGGGGCTGCAGAACTTCCGCACCCTGCTGGACGACGAGATGTTCCGTGGCACGGTGAAGAACTCGATCGTCTGGGTGGTCGGCTCGCTGGTGCCGCAGTTCCTGATCGGCTTCACGATGGCGCTGTGGTTGCGCCGGAGGTTCAGGTTCCGCGGCACCTACCAGGCGCTGGTGTTCTTCCCCTGGGCGGTGTCCGGGTTCCTGATCGGGATCCTGTTCCGCTGGATGTTCAACGGCGAGTTCGGCGTGGTCAACGACCTGCTGATGAAGACGCACCTGATCGATACCCCGGTGCCCTGGCTGGCGGACGCGAAGTACGCGATGGCCGCTGTCATCATCGCGAACATCTGGTACGGCGTGACGTTCTTCGCGATCATGATCCTGGCCGCACTGCAGTCCGTGCCGGACGAGCTCTACGAGGCCTCCGCGATCGACGGCGCCGGCAAGGTGCGGACGCTGTTCAGCATCACCATCCCGTCGATCCGGACCACGCTGGCGCTGACCGTCCTGCTCCGGGTGATCTGGATCTTCAACTCGCCGGAACTGATCTTCGGGATGACCGGTGGTGGCCCGGCGAACGAGACGCACATCGTCACGTCGTACATGATCCAGGTGACCCAGGAAGGCGACTACGGCCGCGCCTCGGCGATGGGCGTGATGGTGGTCTTCGTACTCATGCTGTTCGCGATCTTCTACCTGCTCGCGATCCGGCAGCGAACCCCCCGTACTACGGGTCGGAGGGCGGCCGCGTGATTCACAACGAGACACTGCCCGGGCGAATCGTGAAGTTCAGCGGGCTGGGGATCTGCCTGCTGCTCACGGTGTTCCCGCTCTACTGGATCCTGGTCACGTCGTTCAAGGATCCGGGCTCGATCTTCGCGTACCCGTTGAAGTACTGGCCGTCGGACTTCTCGCTGGACAACTACCGCGGGCTGTTCGACCAGTCCAACTTCGCCGTCTACCTGGTCAACAGCCTGATCGTGTCGACGGTCGCGGCGGCATTCGCCACAGTGATCTCGCTGCTGTCGGCCTATGTGCTGGCGAGGTTCGAGTTCGTCTCGAAGGGCGCGGTGATGGGTGCCTTCCTGGTTACCCAGATGATCCCGGGCTTCATCGCGCTCGGCTCGCTCTACATCCTGATGACCAAGCTCTACCTGGTCGACAACCGGTTCGGCCTGGTGCTGGTCTATGTCGCCGTGTCGATCCCGTTGTGCACGGTGATGTTGCGCGGGTTCTTCGAGAACGTGCCGGCCTCGCTCGAGGAGGCCGCGATGGTGGACGGCTGCTCGCGGTTGTCGGCGTTGTTCCGGGTGCTGGTCCCGGTGATGACGCCGGGCCTGGCGGCGTCGTACATCTTCAACTTCGTGAACTGCTGGAACGAGCTGTTCCTGTCGGTCACGCTGCTGAACAGCGATAGCCACAAGACGGTCCCGGCCGCCCTCAACGGCTTCATCAGCAGCTACAACATCGACTGGGGGTCGATGTCGGCCGCCGCCGTCCTGTCGATCATCCCGACCATGATCCTGTTCGCGTTCGCCAGCCGCTACATCGTCGAGGGCCTGACCGCCGGCGCCGTCAAGGAGTGAAGTCCGGCGAGCGCCCAGGGTAGTGACAGACTGGTCGCGTCGAGGACGGAAGGACGGACACGTGGCGACTGCGTTGATCACTGGGCCGACGGCCGGTATCGGGCGGGCCTTCGCGGACAAGCTGGCACTCGAGGGTTACGACCTGGTGCTGGTCGCGCGCGACGAGGCCCGGCTGAAGGAGGTCGCGACCGAGATCACCCGGCTGCACGGGGTCGGTTGTGAGGTACTGGCGGCGGACCTGACCGACCCGGAGCAGCTGGCGGTGGTCGAGGAGCGCTTCCGGTCCGGGCCGATCGAGGTGCTGGTGAACAATGCCGGATTCGGGCAGAAGAAGCCGTTCTGGGCGAACCCGATCGAGCTGGAGGAGAAGCAGTTCGACCTGCTCGTCCGGGTGGTACTGCGGCTGACGCACGCCGCCGTCCTGCCGATGATCGAGCGTGGTTCCGGCGCCGTGATCAACGTGTCGTCGGTCGCGGGATTCTTCCAGCGCGGCAGCTACAGCGCGCACAAGTCCTGGGTGACGAACTTCTCCGCCGGCCTGGCGATCGAGTTGCACGCCAAGGGCGTCGCGGTGATGGCCTTGTGCCCCGGGTTCGTGCACACCGAGTTCCACGAGCGGATGGGGATGGACAAGACGATCATCCCGTCGTTCATGTGGCTGGACGCGACCGAACTGGTCGACGCGGCCTGGAAGGACCTGATGCAGGGCAAGTCGATCTCGATCCCGACCTGGCGCTACAGGCTGATCGTGGCCGCTAGCCGCTATGTCCCCCGCGGCCTGATCGCCCGCGTCTCCACCGTCGGCCTCGACGGCCGTCGCCGCGCCTGAGATTGCCGGAACACGCCAGGCCGGGGGAGATCCCGTTCCAACCAACTGGGGCTCGCTAGCGTCAATCAAGTCGAGGGATTGGCGAGCGGGGAAGGTTGGGGACATGGCCACACGGGGATGGAAGCGGGCCGGGGCCGCGGCGATGGGGCTGGTGCTTGTGGCCTGCGGCAACAGTACGAAGCCGGCGGCCGACGAGAGCACCTCCACCACGCCACCGCCCAGCACACCGAGCACGACGGCACCGAGCCTGCCGCCGACTCCCGCCCTGACACCGACACGGACACCGTCAATGACGCCGACGCCTGGGAAGACCACCAAGCCCGTCCCGCCGCCGGTGGAGTCGCCGACGCCGGTGAAGCCGATCCGGCTGACGACCTCGATGCTGTTGACCGGTTCGGAGGTCGCCAAGGGCGATCCGAAGCGAGGCTGGGCCGCCACCGAAGGCAGTGCCAGTACGCCGATCTGCGGGCGCTCGTCGACCCGTGGTGACGACGTCCTCGGCAGTCTGAGCCGGAACTTCTCGAACGGCCTGGACGCGTCCGGCGGGCAATGGCTGACCCGGTACAAGGACGTCGGCACCGCGACTGCGGCGTACGAGCGCATCCTGACGACGATCCAGTCCTGCAAGGCGGCCCGGCCGGCGCCGACGCATGCGCGGAAGCTGACCGAGAACCGGTCGATCGCGCTCGGCGACGCGACCAGGATCCTGCGCTGGTACGACTACCCGTTGCCGTCCGACCCCGGCAGCGAGGACGGCGGCTTCCCGTACGCCGTGACACGCAAGGGCACTGTGGTCTCGGTGATCGCGTTCCGGGAGATGGGCAAGGGCGTCAAGGCGGCCAACTTCGAGAAGCTCGCCCGCTCGGCCGCCGCTCACCTCAGCTAAGTCGGCGGCTAGCGCGCTGGGTCATAACTCCCGAGCGGCTTCCACCAGCGCGGCGATCGTGGCTGCCACGAGGGGATGCTCCGCACGACCTGGGCGGACGGCAGCGAACACCCGGCGTACGGGGGTCGGGTCGCTCAGCGGCCGGATCACCGCTGCGCCCGCAGTGCTTCCGCGCAAGGCCAGCCGGGGGACCAGCGAGACCCCGGCGCC
>NZ_DASRXP010000038.1:0-3762 GCF_035687465.1 Kribbella sp. | reverse complement strand
CTCGAGGCGGGCGGGCGGGTCCGCTGGCTGGTTCATCCGCACCTGACCGGGTGGCAGCCGTACCGGCGGCGGGATCCGATCGATCTGGTATTTCTCTGACTATAGTCAGAGAATGGGGATCGCCGATATCAGGAGATTCAACCGGACCGTGACCCAACGGATCGGTGCGCTGAACGACGGGTACATGGCCAGCGACCGGCCGCTCGGCCAGGCGCGGGTGCTCTGGGAGATCGGGCCGGCCGGGTGTGACGTCCGGTTGTTGCGCTCGCGGCTCGATCTCGATTCGGGTTATCTGAGCCGGTTGCTGCGGACCCTCGAGGCCGACGGTCTGGTCGAGGTGGAGCAGAGCGGCTCGGACGGCCGTGTGCGGACGGCCCGGCTGACAGAGCGTGGGCTGGCCGAACGGTCTGTCCTCGACCAGCGCTCCGACGACCTCGCCGCCTCGATCCTCGAGCCACTCAGCGAACAGCAGCAGGCCAGGCTGATCCAGGCGATGGGCGAAGTCGAGCGGCTGCTGATCGCCTCGACAGTCCAGGTCGGCGTCGTCGATCCGCGGCAGCCGGACGCGCAGTACTGCCTGCAGTCGTACTTCGACGAACTGGCCGCGCGCTTCGACGACGGCTTCGACCACGCCCGCACGATCTCCGCCAATGCCGATGAGCTGACGCCACCGGCCGGGCTGCTCCTGGTCGCGACCTTGCACTCTCAGCCGGTCGGTTGCGGCGGACTCAAACTGCACGGCACCGAACCGGCCGAACTGAAACGCATGTGGGTCTCCTCGGACGTCCGCGGCCTGGGGCTGGGCCGTCGCCTCCTGACCGAACTGGAGAAACAGGCCGCAGCCCACGGCGCCGCAGTACTGCGCCTGGAAACCAACCGCAATCTCACCGAGGCGATCTCCCTCTACCGAGCCACCGGCTACATCGAGGTCCCCGCGTTCAACACTGAGCCCTACGCCCACCACTGGTTCGAAAAGCCTTTGAAAACGTAAAGGCTGGGCGGGGGCGGTGTGGCTGAGAAGTCCCCTCGGCATCTCAGAAGCACTCCGGCCCCGCCCAGCTCGTCATGCCAGCGCGGTCAGACCGACTGGGTCAGGGGTGGCGAAGGACGCCCAGGAGGCCGTGGGTCTCGTTGGCGATGCCGGCGGAGAACCAGACCGCGTCGGTGCCGCCGGTGGTGGCGGTGCCTGGGGTCAGGGCCCAGAGGCCGGGGATCACGAGCGTGCGGCCGGAGGCATTCTTCAGTTGACCGTTGATCTTGTGATCGAAGCGTCCGTGGGACTTCGCGGAGACCACATTGACGCGCCCGTCGCCGAAGTTGCCGATCAGCAGGTCGCCGGCCAGCTTGCCCCAGCTCGCGGGGGCGATGGCGAGACCCCAGGGAGCGTTCAGGGTGCTACGGGAGGCGATGCGGTCGACGAACTTGCCGTCCACGGTGTACTCGTCGACGAACCCGAGGCCCTTGCCGCTCGCGTTGCGGCCCGTCTTCGGGTCGACCTTCGCGTAGGCGACGAAGATCTTCCCGTTCAGCGTCTGCACGTTGAACGGCGAGTAGCCCCTCGGCAGGTGGGAGTCCCGGAAGGCCCACCACGGCTGCTTCACCAGGTTGAAGCTGCTGTCGAAGACGTCGATCTTCCCCTGGGCGAAGTTCGCGGCGTACAGCCGATCGCCTGCGGAAGCGGTCGCGATAGCGAGGCCGGTGTAGGAGGCACCAGGCACGGTGGCCTTGATCTGAGCGGCACCGATGGCCGGCGTGGCCGGTGGGCCCCACGCGGCGATCTGGCCGGTGAGCGTGGAGAAGATGAAGCGGGCCGGACCGGTGGCGGTGCCGTTGGTGAGGACGAAGCCGGTTCCGGCGTTGCTGACCTGGCCGGTCGGGACCGGAACAGTGACGCGGACCGTCGGCACCTTGGCCGCGGTGTTCGTGCCCGGGGCATTCGTGTAGAGCGTCGAGGACGAGGTGCCCTGGTTGGACACCCAGAGTGGCGAGGTCGCACTGAGGGCGAGGCCCCACGGGTTGACCAGGTCGGGGTCGGTCAGCGGGGCCTTGCCAGGCACGTCGGAGACCAGGTTCACCTGCTGGACGGCGAGGCTACTGCCGTGCGTGGATCCGTGGGAATCGTGGGCGCTGGCGGCGCTGGGTGCGACCAGGGCCAGCCCACCGATGACGGCGGTGGCAACCGCGAACGGCCGGCCCTTCGAGCGGAGAAGCTGCATGACACTTTCCTGTCCGTAGGAAGTGGAACACCTTCCATACGGACGAATGCACTGGCCGGTTCACCCGTCGACTGCCTGCGTTTGATCGGCTGCCTTCAGGACGTCGGACTGATGAGAGCGCCGACGTCCTGGAGTGCAGCTGAGGAGGTCAGGCCCAGGTCTCCGCGTGGGTGACGAGGCCGTTGGGGGCGCCGATCTCGGTGACGACGTCGTCGGCGTCCGCTTCCAGCGGCTCGAAGGGGTACTCCGGTACGACGTACGCGCGGGCGCCGGCGATCAGGTCGACCCCGGGCAGCTCGAACCACGCCTCGCCCACCTCGCGGCTGATCTCGTAGATCGCCTGCTCGGCGGAGTCCACCGGGTCGGGTTCGCCGGACTCGTCCAGCTCGGCCGGGTGCCGCTCCTGCGCGGACCGGCCAGCGTCGAGCAGCGCCTCCAGGTCGACGACGCGCAGGTCGAACCGCGAGACCACGGTGATCAGCTGGTCCTGCTCCTCCGGCTCCTCGTCGTCGTCCTCGTCCTCGATCTCGTCCTCCAGCAGCAGCGGCGCAGTACCGGTGTGCTCGAAGACGGCGTCGTTCCAGCCCTCGACGAGCTCCTCCAGCGCGACGTTCTGCTCGTACAGGGCGTTCTGCTCGTCCGGACCGCCGGTCATCGCGAGCAGGGCGTCGGTGTGCGCCTGAAGACGCTCGGCGAGCAGCCGGCTCGCCTCGGCCAGCGCCTTGCGGGTCTCCTCGGAGAAGAACTGTTCCGCCTGGGCGGCGGGCTGCTGGTCGTCCACTTCAGTCACTGCGTAGGTCCCTAACTCTGGTGGGGGCTGCTGGTTGCCAGCCTTCGATGTCCCGTGTCGGGACACCAGTATGCGCACTCGCCTGCCCAGCCCGAAGTCGTATCCGGGCGCTGCCGGGTTCCGGCTAGCTGGTAAGGGGTCTGGCCGCCTGCCGGGGAGCCGTGATCGGGCCTTCACGGGATCGTGAACGAAAGCCTGCGCGGGGCCCGCGCAACTGGCTGCCCCCAGGAGGTAGCAATGCCGACGAGACCCCGTGAGAACGCTGTGAGAGCTGTCGGGGATGGCTGTGAGAAACCTGAGAGAAGGCTGCTGATGTGGCAGTTATCCGTGTGCAGTGAAGTCATGAGTAAGTTCGCCGAGGGGTGTGGCCGGCCATGAAAGACGTGCTGTATCTCGCGATCACTGTGGTGGTCTTCGTGGCCATCTGGTTCGCGTTGCGGGGGGTGGAGAAGCTGTGAGCGCTGAGAACATCGTCGGCCTGGTGGTCGCGGTGGCGCTGGTTCTTTACCTGGTCGCTGCCCTGATCTTTCCCGAGAGGTTCTGATGTCCGACACCGCTGCCGGCCTGTTACAGGTCGCCCTTCTGCTGGTGCTCCTGGCGGCCGTCTACGTGCCGTTGGGCGGTTACATGGCCCGGGTCTACACGACCGACAAGGATTCCCGGGTCGAACGGGTCACCTACAAACTTCTCGGGGTCGATTCGAAGACCGAGCAGACCTGGGGCGTGTACGCCCGATCGGTGGTCGCGTTCTCCTTC
>NZ_DASRXP010000037.1:0-3674 GCF_035687465.1 Kribbella sp. | reverse complement strand
ACCCGGGCGGCATCTCCTCGACGAACTCCCCTGAATTGTGGCCGTTCTTCTCAGCGGCTCCGGGCGTAGCTGCGTCCTTCCCTGGTCGCGGTGAGGTGTGTCAAGGGTCGAACTTGTTCGAGCCCGCAGGGCCGCGAAGCGCCCTTGACTCACCTCGCCGCGACTAGCAAACTCACGCAGCCCGGCGACGCGAACCACCCACACCTACCCGCGAACCACACGCACCCATGCACCCCGACGTACCGGATCAGCGTCTGTCCGGACTACGGCTCGGTTGGGTGGTAGGCGCAGGCGTTGGCGAGGTTCTCGGTCGGGGGCGTGGGGTTGTCGACCGGCTTCGTCGTGGATGTCGGGGTGGTCGGCGTGATCGGCGTACTGGCTGGGGTGGTCGCGGGGTTGATCGCCTGCTGGACGAGTTTGCGCATCGCCGCGTAGTCCGGGTTCTTGCCGGTCGGGAAGTTCTTCGACTTGTCCAGGTTCACATTGGAGACGGTGGCGTCCTTCACCTTGAGGCCGAGGTCGATGAACGCCGGCAGCAACTCCTGGGGGATGTCGGTCCGCAGCAGTTGCTTGCCTGCGGCAGCGATCTGCTGGTACTTCGTCACCAGGGTGGACGGGTTCGCGCTGTCCACGATCGCATTGATCGTGCACCGCTGCCGCTCCTGCCTGGACTCGTCACTCAGCCCGTAGCGACCGCGGGCGAACCAGAGGGCGTCATGACCGTCGAGCTTCTGGTTCGGGCCGGGCTGCAGATAGCTCGAAGGCAAGGTCGCCGCGCCGGCTCCTTCGCCGGTGCCGTAGTCCCCACCGATCGGCACCTTGTAGTTGATGTTGACGGTGATGCCGCCGAGCGCGTCGACCATGGACTGGAAGCCGGCCAGGTTGACCTGCATGTAATAGGAGATGTCGAGACCCATCGCAGCGCCGACAGCGACCTTCAGTACGTCGGCGCCCTCGTTGTCCGACTTCCCGAGAATGCCCGGGTGCAGCTTCGGGATGGTGTCGTACATCGCGTCGAGGTAGAACTCCGGCTGCTCGACGTTGCCCAGACTCGGATCCCAGAAGCCGTCCGGATACACCTTGTGCAGCGGCGAGTCCGTCGGGAACGGCATCCGCATCCAGTTCCGGCTCAAAGACATCAGTGCGGTGTCACCGGTCTTCGTGTCGATGCTGGCAACCATGACGGTGTCGGTGCGAGTGCCGGTACGACCCGCGCCGTCATCGGCACCGAGCAGCAGGATGTTCAGCCGGGGGGTGTCCGCCCACGGATCCTTCTGGTTCCCCAACTCGGGCCGGGTTGCGCTCTCGGAGTCGCCCTGGGAGGCGAACACGCTCCCGACCAGATCCCGCTGCGCCAGCACGCTCTGGGCGGCGACGGTCGTCGGTACGGCGATCGCGAAGCAGATCAGCCCCACGAACGCGGAGCCGGCGAAGCGCCCACCGGCCGACAGGGTGATCGGCCGGAGCAGCCGGTGCGAGGCGACCACGACGCAGATCCAGCAGAATCCGAGGAACCCCACCACCACGGCCGCGATCAGCAGCTCCCTGGGGTCGACCAGGAGGTCGATCACCGACTCCCGCCGGGCGAACCCGAAGTACGCACCGAGCGCAAGCAAGCCGACCCACAGCGTGATGACGAAGGCTCCGAGCTTCCGGCGGCCGCTCAGCACGAATCCCAGGCCGGGCACCAGGGCGCTCACCAGCGTCAGACCGGCAGCACGCGCCCCAGACCCAGCGCGGTGGGTCTGGCGCGCATGGCGGCCTGAAACCTCGCTCATCTCAACCGGCCTGATGACTCCACACCAACAACAATGCCCATATGGGGCAAATCTGACTCCTCCAGAGACCTAAAGGCCGCTGGAAGGTGGCTGCCGCCTCGTGGTACATGCGGGCGGAGAAGGTGCTGGAGGCAACGAGCCCGGCGCTGGCCGACGTGACCATGGCAGCCACCGGTCGACTGGGGTCAGTTGAACGAGACAGGAATGTGTACGTCACCGCTGCGGTCGTTTGAGTCGTTCTGTCTGAGCCAGACCGGGCCGGAGGACCGCAGGAATTGGTTTGACGGGGAGGGGTGGATGACCAAGGGTTCTTGGCATGTTGTCGGATGCTGAAGTCGCGTCGTTTGTGCGGGATGGGTTTGTGGCGGTTCGGGGAGCCGTCCCCCGGGCAGTGGTTGAGGCGTGTGTGGACGTGATCTGGGAGGACCTGGAGGGGCAGGGCGTCGGGCGGGCTGATGCTGAGTCCTGGACGGAACCCGTTGTGCGGATCAACTGTCCGGAAGGAGGCGACAGGGGGCGGGCGTTCGCCGAGGCAGGCACGGCCGGCGTGCTGTGGGAGGCCTACGACCAGTTGATCGGGCCGGACAAGTGGTGGAAGCGTGAGGGGATCGGCGGGACGATTCCCGTTCGCTTTCCGCATCCTGCTGATCCGAAGGACGCCGGCTGGCACATCGAAGCCAGCTACTGGAACGGCACCGATTGGCGGGCCAACATCCACAGTCGCGACCGGGGTCTGCTGGCGATCTTTCTTCTCACCGATGTCGGCGCCGACGATGCCCCGACCCGGATCCGCGTCGGCTCCCACGTCGACGCCGCTCGCGTACTGGCGCCGTTGGGCGAAGACGGACTCGCGCCGATCGATTCGGGCCCACCGATAGACCAGGCAAGCGCCGACCGGCCGGTGACTCATGCAACAGGTACCGCGGGCGACGTCTACCTCTGCCACCCGTTCCTGGTCCACGCAGCATCGTGGCCCCACCGCGGCACCAGCCCACGAATCATCGGCCAGCCGGGCGTCCACCTCCTGGAGCAATTCCCCCTGACAGACCGAACCAGCGCCTACCCCGTGGAAACAGCCATCCTGGACGCCATCGCCGACTGACAGCTAGGTGGTAGGCGCACCTTGGTCGATCGCGGCCAGGAGCCATTCCACGAAGAGTGTGGTCGGGTCCGCCGGTGCAGCCGCCGGGTCGAAGCTGGGCGCGGTCCCGGTGAGCGTCGGGACCGACCGCAGTAGCGCTCGCAAGTCTTTGGTCTGGGTGGGGACCGTCATACCGCTCCGTCGGTGAGGTGACCTGGTGACAGGATCAGGACGAGTGAGCCGTCGAAATGAGGCTGGTCGCGCAGGTGGCCGTGTTTGGCGTCCCAGGTTCCATCCGCGAGGTCGCGGCCGAGGTCGGTCTCGAAGCGCTCGTGAACCTCGGGCCCGACGAAGCTCCAAGCGGAGTTGGCTTTCCGGGCACCGGGATCGAGAAGTCGCTCTGGGCGTCCGTAGTACGCTTCGCCGAATCCGTCGGTGCAATGCAGCGGGATCGGCACCGATGTCGCCTGCCCACCGCCGAGGCCGGAACTGATCGCGTCGACAGACGGGTAGCGGCGCGCCTCTGTGTCGATTGCTTCCGGTGCGTACTCATACAGCCAGAAGTTCTGCAGATGGGTCGGGTCGCAAGTCAGTACGACGACCGGCCCGCGCGTGACCCGCCGTACTTCAGCCAGACCGGCGTTGAGATCGGACCACTGATGCACCGTGAAGGTGGCCATTGCGGCATCGAAGGTGTCGTCGGCGAACGGCAGATCCTCGGCGGTGCCGTCGATAGCGGCAACACGATCAGTGAGGCGCTGGGCGCGCATCTGCGCCGACGGCTCCACCGCGGTCACCTCTAGGTCGCGCGGCTC
>NZ_DASRXP010000036.1:0-4772 GCF_035687465.1 Kribbella sp. | reverse complement strand
AGTGGTTGCGGGCGGGCGTCGAGGGGCGCAGATCCCGCGTGGTGATCACCGCGGCGACGCGGGCGAAAGCCCTGGAGCGGACGTTGGACCTGACCGACGGAGCCGAGGTGGAACGGCGGCTGCGCTCGTTGCCGGGTGTCGGGGTGTGGACTGCGGCCGAGGTCAGACAGCGGGCTCACGGTGACGCGGATGCCTTCTCCTTCGCCGACTACCACGTGTCCCGCAATGTCTCCTACGCCCTCACCGGCGAAGAACTCGACGACGACGGGTGCGCCGAACTCATCGAGCCCTACCGAGGCCACCGCTTCCGCGTCCAGCGCCTCCTCGAACTGGCCGGCATCACCCACCCCCGCTATGGCCCCCGCAAATCCCTCCCCACCCACACCCCCGGCGCCACCCACCGCCTCCGCTGACACCGGTTGGGGTTGCTCGTAGGGTCGATGGATGCGGATCGACGGAGACGGGCTGTATCTGGTGGCGGGGCTGGCCCTGCTGCTTGGTGCGGTGTTGCCTCGACTACTACGCCGGTACGCCGTCTCCGCGCCCATCGCCTTCCTCGGCGCCGGTCTACTACTCGGCCTTGCAGTCGACCGCAGTCGCCTCAGCCCACTCGCCGAACCCGCACTGACCGAACACCTCGCCGAACTCACCATCCTCATCGCGCTGATGGGTGTCGGTCTCGCGATCGACCGCCCGATCGGCTGGCGGCGCTGGGCAGTGACCTGGCGGCTGCTCCTGGTCGCCATGCCGGCTTGTATCGCCGCGATCGCCGGCGCGGGGTGGCTGCTCGGCCTTGCCCCGGCAACAGCGCTCCTGCTTGGCGCGGTTCTGGCCCCGACCGACCCCGTGCTCGCGTCCGACGTACAGGTGCAAGGACCGAGCACCGGCGCTGAGGCCGAGCCCGAGGAGGACGACGAGGTTCGCTTCGCGCTCACCTCGGAGGCCGGTCTCAACGACGGGCTCGCCTTCCCGTTCGTCTACGCCGCCGTGTTCGCCGCGACCAAGGGCGCGGTGGGCGACTGGGCGCTGGAGTGGTTCGCATGGGATTTGATCGGCAAGACCGTCATCGGTGTCGCGATCGGTGCCGGTGCCGGCTGGCTGCTCGGCAAGATGGCGTTCTCGGCGCCGCTGTTCAGTTTCCGGCTGGCCGACTCGCGGGAGCCAGTACTAGCCCTGGCGATCACACTCGGGGTCTACGGCCTCACCGAACTGCTGCATGGCTACGGCTTCGTGGCTGTGTTCGTCGCGGCTCTCTCGCTGCGGGCCGCCGAGCGCAGTCACGAGTTCCACGAGGACCTGCACGGTTTCGTCGAGCAGCTGGAACACATCCTGACCTGGGGAATCCTCCTGCTGCTCGGCGTCGCGATCACCGGCGGCCTCCTCGGTCCGCTCACCTTCTCCGGCGTAGCGATCGGCCTCCTCCTCATCCTGGTCGTCCGGCCGCTCACCGCCTGGATCTCCCTGACCAGGACTCCACTCAGACGGTCCGAGCGCTGGGTGACCGCCGCCTTCGGGGTGAGGGGTGTCGGTTCCGTCTACTACCTCGCGTACGCCGGTTCGGACTTCACCACGGACCTCCCCTGGCTCTGGGCAACCGTCGGATTCACCGTCGTCCTGAGCGTCCTCGTCCACGGCGTCGCCGCGACCCCACTGATGCGGATGCTCGACCTCCGCCGGGAGGAGGATTAGTGCCGCTCGGGGTGAGATCGGCTGTCTCGGATAGTGGGAACGGAGGACACGATATGGACCAGATTGGGTAACCTCGACAGTGCTCATCCAGAGGGACTGAGGGATACGGCCCGTTGAAGTCCCGGCAACCCTCCCCGTGGAGACCTCGATTCGGAGGCGCTCGCGGCGGACCGGTGCCAAATCCGTCCCGCGCCGAGATCCGGTGCGGGGAAGATGAGGAGGGAAACTCCGCCATGAGCCTGAGCACCGCGCCAACCACCCACACCATCCGTGAAGGTGCCTTCGGCAACGGTACGCACCTGAGCTGTCGCGCTTGTGGCGCGAAGTCGGAACTCGGCCCGTTCTATGCCTGTATGGAGTGCTTCGGTCCCCTGGAGGTTGGGTACGAGTTCCCCGCCATCACCCGTGAGCAGATCGAAGCCGGACCCAAGAACATCTGGCGCTACCAACCGCTGCTGCCCGTCCCCGTCGACGTGGCCAGCTTCCCGAACACCGAGCCGGGCTACACCCGGTTGATCGACGCCGGCAACCTGGCCCGCGCGCTGGGGCTGCGCAAGCTCTGGGTGAAGGACGACTCGGGCAACCCGACCCACTCCTTCAAGGACCGCGTCGTCGCGTCCGCCCTGAGCGCCACCCGCGAGCTCGGCATGAAGGTCTTCGCCTGCCCCTCCACCGGCAACCTGGCCAACGCCGTCGCCGCCGCGGCCGCGCGGGCCGGGATCCGCTCGGTCGTCTTCATCCCGTACGACCTCGAGCGGCCCAAGATCATCACCACCGCCGTGTACGGCGGGACGCTGGTCGCCGTCGAAGGCAACTATGACGACGTCAACAAGCTCGCCTCGGAGATCGCCGGTGAGGAAGAGGGCTGGGCGTTCGTGAACGTCAACGTCCGCCCGTACTACTCCGAGGGTTCGAAGACGCTGGCCTTCGAGATCGCCGAGCAGCTCGGCTGGCGGATCCCGCAGCAGGTCGTCATCCCGGTCGCCTCGGGTTCGCAGCTGACCAAGATCGACAAGGGTTTCACCGAGCTCGGCAAGCTGGGCCTGGTCGACGCGACCGACTACAAGATCTACGGCGCGCAGGCGACGGGGTGCTCCCCGGTCGCGCAGGCGTTCCGGGACGGCCATGACGTGGTCAAGCCGGTCAAGCCGGACACCATCGCCAAGTCGCTCGCGATCGGTAACCCCGCGGACGGCCCCTACGTGCTGGACGTGGCCCGGCGTACCGGCGGGGTGATCGAGGACGTGTCCGACGAAGAGGTCATCGAGGGCATCCAGTTGCTGGCCCGGACCGAGGGCATCTTCACCGAGACCGCGGGCGGGGTGACGGTCGCGACGCTGAAGAAGCTGATCGAGACCGGTCAGCTCGACCCCGAGGCCGAGACGGTGATCATCAACTCCGGCGACGGGCTGAAGACGCTCGACGCCGTGGCCGACCGGGTCGGCCCCAAGGTGACCATCCCCGCGTCCTACGACGCCTTCGTGAAGGCAGGCCTGCAGTGAGTGTGAGCGTGCGCGTCCCGACCATCCTGCGGCCCTACACCCAGGGGGCGTCCGAGGTCTCCGTCGAGGGATCGACACTGAGCGAGGTGCTGGAGTCGCTCGACACGTCGTACCCGGGCATCAAGGGCCGCGTCCTGGACGAGTCGGGCGAACTGCGCCGCTTCGTCAACGTCTACGTCGACAATGACGACGTCCGCTTCTCCGAAGGCCTGCAGACCTCCATCAAGGACGGCGGCCAGGTCTCCATCATCCCGGCCGTGGCGGGCGGCTAGTTCTCACTGTGTCGTCTGGGTGAGGATGGCCCGATGCGTGCCATTGTCATCGAGCAGTACGGCGTCCTGCCCACGGTGCAGGAAGTTGCCACACCCGAACCGCAGGCCGGTGGTGTCGTCCTCGAGGTCGAGGCCACCGGTCTTTGCCGGAGCGACTGGCACGGCTGGCAGGGGCATGACTCCGACATCGTCCTGCCGCACGTACCGGGTCACGAGCTCGCCGGCACGATCGCCGCGATCGGTCCCGGGGTCACTGGCTGGAAGGTCGGGGATCGCGTCACGGCGCCGTTCATCTGTGCCTGCGGCAACTGCGAGCAATGCCTGCAGGGCAACCAGCAGGTCTGCCCGAACCAACTCCAGCCCGGCTTCAACTATTGGGGTTCCTTCGCCGAGTACGTCGCTCTGCCGTTCGCCGAGGTGAATCTCATTCGCCTGCCGGACACGCTCGACTTCGACACGGCCGCAGGCCTCGGCTGCCGCTTCGCCACGTCGTTCCGCGCTATCCGCCAGGTCGGCCGGGTCACCGCGGACGAGACCGTCGTCATCTTCGGCTGCGGCGGCGTAGGCCTCTCCGCGGTCATGATCGCCGCCGCCCTCGGCGCCCGGGTCATCGCCGTCGATACCAACCCCGAGGCCCTTACCCTCGCTAAGTCGTACGGCGCCGCCGACACCGTCCTCGCGCCCTCGACCGCCGGCGACGAGGTCGTGGATGCGATCCTCGAGCTGACGGGCGGGGGTGCCCAGGTGACGATGGATGCGCTGGGGTCCAACGAGATCGTGCAGAACGCGCTCCGATCGTTGCGGCCGCGCGGGCGACACCTCCAGGTCGGCCTGCTGCCGGGCGGGGTCGAGCTCGACGTGTCCCGCCTGATCGGCCAGGAACTCGAGTGGCTCGGCAGCCATGGCATGCCGGCCCACGCCTATCCCGAAATGCTCGACCTAGTTGCCTCAGGCAACCTACATCCGGCGGACCTGATCACCCGCACGATCACCCTCGACGAGGTCCCCGACGCCCTCGACGCCCTCACCACCGCCACCCCGGCCGGCATCACCGTCATCCACCCCTGACCACCCCCTCTGTGCTGTTACGTCCGAAGAACTGGAGGGCAGGCCCCGCGGTTCTTCGGACGCAAGGAGTTAGCGGGGTGGGGGGAGGCGGGTGAGGAGGGTTTCCAGCATTTCGCGGGTGGTGGCGAAGTAGCTGTTCTCGCGGTGGAGGGCGCGGTGGAAGGCTTCCAGTTCGGCGGAGGAGATGGTGTTCGAGAAGGTGCTGATCTCGGTCAGGTCGAGCCGGCGGTTGAACAGGTGC
>NZ_DASRXP010000035.1:0-15142 GCF_035687465.1 Kribbella sp. | reverse complement strand
GCCCTGATCCAGCATGCCGACGCCATCGGGGCCGGGCAGGATCAGGTTGAACGGGAGCGGTGCCTTGTAGCCGCCGAGGAACATCGTCGTGGCCAGCGCCGAGACCGTGATCATGTTCATGTATTCGGCCATGAAGAACATGGCGTAGCGCATCGAGGAGTATTCGGTGGCGAAGCCGGCGACCAGCTCACCCTCGGCCTCGGGCAGGTCGAACGGCGCCCGGTTGGTCTCGCCGATCATCGAGATCACATAGATCACGAAGGACGGGAACAACAGGAACGCGTACCAGCCCGGGATCGGGATGTCCGCCCCGAACAGGTTGATCGACTGGTGCGAGCCCTGCGCCGCGACGATCTCCGAGGTGGACATCGAGCCGGCGAACAGGAACACCGTCACCAGGGCGAGGCCCATCGCGACCTCGTACGAGATCATCTGCGCGCTCGAGCGCAGGCCGCCGAGCAGCGAGTAGGTCGAGTTCGACGACCAGCCGCCGAGCACGATGCCGTAGATGCCGATCGAGGCGATCGCCATCACATACAGCACCGAGACCGGCAGGTCGGTGAGCTGCAGCCGGGTGTAGGTGTCCGTGAACGGGATCTTCACCGTCGGCCCGAACGGGATCACCGCGAAGGTCAGGAAGGCCGGGATCGACACGATCACCGGCGCCGCGACGTAGACGAACTTGTCCACGCCCTTCGGCATGATGTCTTCCTTGAACATCAGCTTCATACCGTCGGCCAGCGACTGGAGCAGACCGAACGGGCCGTGCACGTTCGGCCCGATCCGGTTCTGCATGTAGGCCACCACGCGCCGCTCGAACCAGATGTTGAACAGCGTCAGCACGATCAGGAAGACGAAGACCAGCAGCACCTTGATCAGCACCACCCACCAGGGGTCGTTGCCGACCCCGGCGTCCGGCACAGCCAGCGCGATCATCTTCATGCGTTCCCTCCGGCGATCGTCACGATCGAGCCATGGTCTGCGTGCAGCGACCGGCGCACGTGCGAGTCGGCCGAGTTGGTCGGCAGCCAGACCACGTTGTCGGTCATCGGGGTGACCAGGACCGGCAGCCGGATCGAGCCGGCGTCGGTGCTGACCACCAGCTCGTCACCATCCTGTACGCCGATCCGGCGCGCCGTGGTCAGCGACAGGCGGGCGATCGGACGCCGCGCGGTCGCGACCAGATGTGGTTCGCCGTCGTTGCTGCGGCTGTCGTCGATCAGCATCCGCCAGGTCGCCAGCCGGGTCGAGTCGAACGCGCCCAGCGCCGGACCGGCCTGGTACGTCGGTTCGCCGGCCCGGTCGCCGTCCCAGCGGCCGAGCTCGTCGAACTCGCGCTTGGCTCCGGCCGTCGTACTGAAGCCGAGCGGCCGGTCCATCTCCTGCGCCAGGGCGGCCAGGGCCCGGACATCCGGCATCGGCGCCTGCACCTTCAGCACCACCGGGAACGGCCGCTCGCGACCCTCCCAGTTGACGAAGGTGCCGTCCTTCTCCGCCGGCGGAACCACCGGGAAGACGACGTCGGCGTGCTCGGTGACCTGGGAGTTCCGGACCTCGAAGCTGACCACGAACGGCGCGGCCTCGAGCGCGGCCAGTGCGACCTCCGGATCGGGCAGGTCGTCGATCTCGACCCCCGCGACCACCAGCGCCTGCAGCGAACCCGCCGCCGCGAGGATCTCACTGGTGTCCTTGCCGACCGTGCCCGGAAGGTTCTCGACACCCCACGCGGCCTGCAGGTCGACCCGTGCGGCCGCGTCCGTGACGAGGCGGCCACCCGGCAGCAGCGCCGGCAGGCAGCCTGCCTCCAGCGCACCGCGGTCACCCGCACGACGCGGGATCCAGGCCAGCTGGGCACCGGTGTCGAGAGCCAGTCGCAGTGCCGCCGAGTAGGCGCCCGGCGCGGTCGCGAGGCGCTCGCCCACGAGGATGATCGAGTCGGATCCGAGGGTTGCCCGCGCCGCGGCGCCGGCCTCGCCCATGTTCCCGAGATCACCCAGTACTGCGGCTTCGGTGCCCGGCGAGGTCTGGACGACCACACCGTCAAGCTTCTCCACTCCGCGCGACGCGAACGCCGCCACGGTGAACACCTTGGTGCCGACCTTGCGGACGCCCTTGCGCAGCCGCAGGAAGACCGCCGGGGACTCCTCCTCCGGCTCGAACCCGACCAGCAGCACGGATCCCGCTCGCTCGAGGTCGGCGAAAGTCGTACCGAGTCCGGTGCCCGCCACCGCGGCGGCGAGGAAGTCGCCCTCCTCCTCCGAGTGCGGCCGGGCCCGGAAGTCGATGTCGTTGGTGCCGAGCGCGACCCGGGCGAACTTCGAGTACGCGTAGGCGTCCTCGAGCGTCAGCCGCCCACCGGTCAGTACTGCGGCGTTGCCGCGCGCCGCGGTCAGCCTCTCGGCCGCGAAGGTCAGTGCCTCCGGCCACGAGGCGGGCCGCAGTTCGCCGTTCTCCCGGATCTGCGGGTGGGTCAGCCGGTCACCGGTGCTCGCGTAGTTGAACGCGAACCGGTCCCGGTCGGAGATCCACTCCTCGTTCACCGCGGGGTCGTCACCGGCCAGCCGGCGCATCACCTTGCCGCGCCGGTAGTCGGCCCGGATCGCCGCACCGGAGGCATCGTGCTCGGCCACCGTCGGCACCGAGACCAGGTCGAACGGCCGGGACCGGAACCGGTACGCCGCGCTGGTGAGCGCGCCGACCGGGCAGATCTGGATCGTGTTGCCGGAGAAGTAGCTCTCGAACGGCTCCTTCTCGTAGATGCCGACCTGCTGCAGCGCACCCCGCTCGATCAGCGCGATGAACGGGTCACCGGCGATCTGCTCGGAGAACCGGGTGCAGCGGGCGCAGAGGATGCAGCGCTCGCGGTCCAGCAGCACCTCGGCGGAGATGTTGATCGGCTTCGGGAAGGTCCGCTTGACCTCGTGGAAGCGGGACTCACCGCCACCGTTCGTCATCGCCTGGTTCTGCAGCGGGCACTCGCCGCCCTTGTCGCAGACCGGGCAGTCCAGCGGGTGGTTGATCAGCAGGAACTCCATGTTCCCGTGCTGGGCCTTGTTCGCGACCGGCGAGCTCACCTGGGTGCGGACGACCATGCCGTCGGCGACGGTGATCGTGCAGGAGGCCTGCGGCTTCGGCATCCCGCGGCCGTTGCCGGCGTCGGGGATCTCGACCAGGCACTGGCGGCAGGCGCCGACCGGGTCGAGCAGCGGGTGGTCGCAGAACCGCGGGATCTGGATCCCGACCTGCTCCGCGGCCCGGATCACCAGGGTGTTCTTCGGGACCTTCACCTCGATGTCGTCGATGGTGACGGTGACCAGGTCCACCTTCTCGACCTGGCCCCCTGCCGGCGGGTTCGCTTGGATGGTCATGCGCTTGCTCCAGCGGTCGCGAAGAGGGTGGAGGCCATCGGGTCGAACGGGCAGCCACCGTTCGTGAAGTGGGCGATGTACTCGTCCTTGAAGTGCTGGATCGAGCTGGTGATCGGCGCGGTCGCACCGTCGGCCAGGGCGCAGAAGGCCCGGCCGGTGATGTTCTCGCACAGGTCCAGCAGGGTGTCGAGGTCCTCCTCGGTGCCCTTGCCGGCCTCCAGCCGCTCCAGGATCTGGACGAGCCACCAGGTGCCCTCACGACACGGCGTGCACTTGCCGCAGGACTCGTGCTTGTAGAACTCGGTCCAGCGCAGTACCGACCGGACCACGCAGGTGGTGTCGTCGAAGATCTGCAGCGCCTTGGTACCGAGCAGCGAACCGGCCCCGGCGACACCCTCGTAGTCCAGCGGGATGTCGAGGTGCTCGGCCGTCAGCAGCGGTGTCGACGAGCCGCCGGGCGTCCAGAACTTCAGCTCGTGACCCTCGCGGACGCCGCCACCCAGCTCGAGCAGTTCGCGCAGGGTGATGCCCATCGGCGCCTCGTACTGGCCGGGCCGGGCGACGTGCCCGGACAGCGAGTACAGGGTCGGGCCCTTGGACTTCTCGGTGCCCATCGAGGCGAACCAGTCCGCGCCGTTCTTGATGATGGAGGGAACCGATGCGATCGACTCGACGTTGTTGATCACAGTGGGGCAGCCGTACAGACCGGCCACGGCCGGGAAGGGAGGACGCAGCCGGGGTTGACCGCGACGGCCCTCCAGCGAGTCGAGCAGTGCCGTCTCCTCGCCGCAGATGTAGGCGCCGGCGCCGGCGTGCACGATGACGTCCAGGTCGTAGCCGCTGCCGAGGATGTTCGCGCCGATGAAGCCGGCCTCCCTCGCCTCCGCGACGGCCTGCTGCAGCCGCCGGACGACGTGCAGCACCTCACCGCGGACGTAGATGAAAGCGGTGTTCGCGCGGATCGCATAGGCCGAGATGATGACGCCCTCGACCAGCGTGTGCGGCGAGGCGAGCATCAGCGGGATGTCCTTGCAGGTGCCCGGCTCGGACTCGTCCGCGTTCACCACCAGGTACTTCGGCTTGGGGTTGTCCTGCGGGATGAAGGACCACTTCATGCCGGTCGGGAAGCCCGCACCGCCACGGCCGCGCAGGCCCGAGTCCTTCACCGCGGTGACGACATCGGCCGGCTGCATCCGCAGCGCGGTCCGCAGCGCGTCATAGCCGCCGGACCGCTGGTACGACGCCAGCTGCCACGCGCGGATCTGGTCCCAGTTGTCGGACAGCACCGGAGTAAGCACGATCAGTCCTCCTTACGGCTGTCGGGAGCGGTCCAGTTGCGCTCGCGGGCGAGCCGCAGTCCGGCCAGCGTGGCCTTGCCACCGGTCGGTCCCTCGTCGGCGCGGCCGTCGGGGAAGCCGGCCAGGACGCGCTCGGCTTCCTTCCAGGTGCAGATGGTGGCACCGCGCGGCGACTTCACCTCGTTACCGTCCCGCAGGTCGTCCACCAACTGCGTGGCCGACTCCGGCGTCATGTCGTCGAAGAACTCCCAGTTCACCATCATTACCGGCGCGTAGTCGCAGGCGGCGTTGCACTCGAGGTGCTCGAGGGTGATCTTGCCGTCCTCGGTGGTCTCGTCGTTGCCGACCTCGAGGTGCTGCTTGAGCCGCTCGAAGATCAGGTCGCCGCCCATGATGGCGCAGAGCGTGTTGGTGCAGACCCCGACGTGGTAGTCGCCGACCGGGCGGCGCTTGTACATCGTGTAGAAGGTCGCCACCGCCGACACCTCGGCACCGGTCAGCTCGAGCACCTCGGCACAGGCCTCGATGCCCTCCGGGGTGACCCGGCCCTCGACCGACTGCACCAGGTGCAGCATCGGCAGCAGGGCCGAACGGCCGACCGGGTAGCGGGCGGCCAGCTCGCGCATCTCGGCGATCGTCGATTCGGTGATCTTCGACTCGCCGGTGCTGTACGGCACGGTCACGTTGGTCGCAGTCGTGTGGTTCTCGGCCATTTAGCGGTCCACTCCACCCATCACCGGATCGAGGCTGGCGACGGCGACGATCACGTCGGCCACCTGTGCGCCTTCGCACAGGATCGGCATCGCCTGCAGGTTTGCGAACGACGGGTCACGGAAGTGCGCCCGGTACGGCTTGGTGCCGCCGTCGGAGACCAGGTGGCAGCCCAGCTCGCCGCGCGGCGACTCGACCGCCACGTAGGCCTGGCCGACCGGCACCCGGAACCCTTCGGTGACCAGCTTGAAGTGATGGATCAGTGCTTCCATCGACTCGCCCATGATGTGCTTGATGTGGTCGAGCGAGTTGCCCATCCCGTCGTTGCCGACGGCCAGCTGGCTCGGCCAGCCGATCTTCTTGTCGGCCACCATCACCGGCTCGCCCTCCATCTTGGCGAGGCGGTCCGCACACTGCTCGACGATCTTCAGGGACTCGTGCATCTCCTGCAGCCGGATCCGGAACCGTCCGTACGAGTCCGCCGTGTCCCAGGTCACCACGTCGAAGTCGTAGGTCTCGTACCCGCAGTACGGCTGGGTCTTGCGCAGGTCCAGGCCGTAGCCGGTGGCGCGCAGCGGCGGACCGGAGATGCCGAGGGCCATGCAGCCGGTCAGGTCGAGGTAGCCGACCTTCTGCAGCCGGGCCTTGAAGATCGGGTTCGCGTTGCACAGTTCGGCGTACTCGGGCAGGTGCTTGTTCATCCAGGTGATGTAGTCCCGGATCTTGTCCAGCGCGCCCGGCGGCAGGTCCTGGGCGACGCCACCCGGCCGGATGAACGCGTGGTTCATCCGCAGCCCGGTGATCAGCTCGAACAGGTCCAGCGTCATCTCCCGCTCGCGGAAGCCGATCGTCATCACGGTCAGCGCGCCGATCTCCATCCCACCGGTGGCGATCGCGACCAGGTGGCTGGAGATCCGGTTCAGCTCCATCAGGAGCACCCGCATCACGCTGGCCTTCTCCGGGATCTGGTCCTCGATCCCGAGCAGCCGCTCGACCGCCAGGCTGTACGCCGCCTCGTTGTAGAACGGCGACAGGTAGTCCATCCGGGTGCAGAACGTGACGCCCTGCGTCCAGTTGCGGAACTCCATGTTCTTCTCGATACCGGTGTGCAGGTAGCCGATGCCGCAGCGGGCCTCGGTCACCGTCTCACCCTCGATCTCGAGGATCAGCCGGAGCACGCCGTGGGTGGACGGGTGCTGTGGGCCCATGTTGACGACGATGCGCTCTTCGGGCTCGTCGCCCAGGCCGGCCACGACCGAGTCCCAGTCCTGGCCGGTGACCGTGAAGACTTTGCCCTCGGTGGTGTCGCGAGTGGTCGCGTACGGGTCTGTAGTGGTCATCAGTTGTAAGACCTCCGCGTGTCGGGCGGCGGGATGACGGCGCCCTTGTACTCGACGTCGATGCCGCCGAGCGGGTAGTCCTTGCGCTGCGGGTGGCCCGGCCAGTCGTCCGGCATCTGGATCCGGGTCAGCGCCGGGTGTCCGTCGAAGATGATGCCGAAGAAGTCCCAGGTCTCCCGCTCGTGCCAGTCGTTCGCCGGGTAGACCGAGACGATCGACGGGATGTGCGGGTCGGCGTCGGGGCAGGAGACCTCCAGCCGGATCCGCCGGTTGTGCGTGATCGACAGCAGGTGGTAGACCGCGTGCAGTTCGCGGTCGGTCTCGTGCGGGTAGTGCACGCCGCTGACGCCGGAGCAGAACTCGAACCGCAGTCCCTCGTCGTCGCGGATGTGCTGCGCGACCTCGACCAGCCGTTCGCGCTGGATGTGCAGGGTCAGCTCGCCGCGGTCGACCACGACCTTCTCGATCGCGCCGTCCCCGACCAGGCTTTCCAGCCGTTCGGTGGCGCCGTCGAACCAGGAGCCGTACGGCTTGGGTGTACCGCCCGGCAGCGCGACCTGGCGGCGCAGGCCGCCGAAGCCGGAGGTGTCGCCGGTGCCGCGGACCCCGAACATGCCCTCGCGCTGGTCGACCACCTCCGCTGCCGACGTCTGAGCGTCGCCGGCCGCCGTCGTCGCCGGAAGATTCTCCGGTTGGGTGTCACTCACCGAAGCAGCCCCTTCATCTCGAGCGTCGGCGCGGCGGTCAGAGCCGCTGCCTCCTGCTCGGCCTGCAAGGCCTTCTTGTTCGCGCCGAGCTTGCCGTGCTGGATTCCGTCGTGCAGCTTGAGGAACGCGTCCATCAGCATCTCCGGCCGCGGCGGACAGCCGGGCAGGTACATGTCGACGGGGACGACGTGGTCCACGCCCTGCACGATGGCGTAGTTGTTGAACATGCCGCCGGACGAGGCGCAGACACCCATCGCCAGCACCCACTTCGGGTTCGGCATCTGGTCGTAGATCTGGCGCAGGACCGGGGCCATCTTCTGGCTCACCCGGCCGGCCACGATCATCAGGTCGGCCTGCCGGGGTGATGCCCGGAAGACCTCCATGCCGAACCGCGCCGCGTCGTAGCGGGGCGCTCCGGTGGTCATCATCTCGATCGCGCAGCAGGCCAGCCCGAAGGTTGCCGGCCACAACGACGCCTTCCGCATGTAGCCGGACAGGCCCTCGATCGTGGTCAGCAGTACGCCGGCCGGAAGCTGTTCCTCAACACCCATAGGTCAGTCCCACTCCAGTCCACCGCGGCGCCACACGTAGGCGTACGCGATGAAGACGGTAACGATGAAGATGACCATCTCGATCAACCCGAACAGCGCCATCTGGTCGAAGGCCACCGCCCACGGGTAGAGGAAGATGATCTCGATGTCGAACACGATGAAGAGCATCGCGGTGATGTAGTACTTCACCGGGAAGCGCCCACCACCGACCGGCTGCGGGGTCGGCTCGATCCCGCACTCGTACGAGTCGAGCTTGGCCCGGTTGTAGCGTTTCGGGCCGACCAGCGCGCTCGTCACCAAGGTGCCCGCCACAAAGATCGTCGCGAGCACACCGAGGATGAGGATCGGTACGTAAGGGTGCATCGTGAGCTGCTCCCTCCTTCTGCGTCCGTCTGCCGATTCGGTGTCGTGCTATTTCAGTGCGTGCTGAGTCAGCACTGTGTTATCAGTACCGCTGTGGCTCACGTCACTCGCCCCGCCGGTTTCAGGCGGCCGGGGCGACCTTGGTAAGGCCGTTGATGATCTTGTCCATCACGTCGCCGTCGCGCGGGTCGGTGAGGTTGGCCAGCAACTTCAGGGTGAACTTCATCAAGGTGGTGCGCGGCAGACCGTACTTCGTGCAGAGCCGCATCACCTCCGGATTTCCGATCAGCTTCACGAAGATCCGGCCGAGTGTGTAATAGCCGCCGTACTCCTGCTTCAGCGCCTTCGGGTACGCCGTCAGCGCCCGCTCGCGCTGGTTCGGCTGCCGGCGCAGTGCCTGCGAGGCAACCTCGGCTGCGAACGCGCCCGACTCCATCGCGTACGGGATGCCCTCGCCGTTGAACGGGTTGACCATGCCGCCGGCGTCACCCAGCAGCATCAGGCCGCGGGTGTAGTGCGGCTGGCGGTTGAAGCCCATCGGCAGTGCGGCGCCCCGGATCGGGATGGTCTGGAACTCGTCGCGGAACTGCCACTCCTCCGGCGTGTTCTTCAGCCAGGCCTTCAGCAGGTCGGAGTAGTCCACCTTGCCGAAGGCGTCCGAGGTGTTCAGGATGCCGAGGCCGACGTTGACCGTGCCGTCGCCCATCCCGAAGATCCAGCCGTAGCCGGGCAGCAGGTTGCGCTGGCCGGGCTGCTGCGGGTCGTCGGCCCACAGTTCCAGCCACGACTCGAGGTAGTCGTCGTCGTGGCGCGGACTGGTGAAGTAGGTGCGGACGGCGACACCCATCGGGCGGTCGTCGCGCTTGTGCAGGCCCATCGAGACGCTGAGCCGCGAGGAGTTGCCGTCGGCGGCCATCACCAGCGGCGCCCGGAACTCCACGTCGGCGCCGGCGCGGCGGCCGTTGTCGTCCACCGGCTTCGCGGTGACGCCGACGATGAAGCCCCGGTCGTCCAGGATCGGGGCGGTCACGTTGGTCCGCTCCCGCAGTTGGGCGCCGGCCTTCACCGCCTGCTGGGCGAGCAGGTCGTCGAAGTCCATCCGGTTGCGGGTCAGGCCGTAGTTCGGGTGGCTGCTCAGGTCCGGCCAGTCCAGCTGCAGGACGTGCCCGGCTCCCTGGATGCGCAGGCCGTAGTTCTGGATCCAGCCGGCCTCGCGCGAGATGTCGATGCCCATGTTGATCAGCTGTTTGGTGCCGCGCGGCGTCAGACCGTCGCCGCAGACCTTCTCCCGCGGGAACGCGGTCTTCTCCAGCAACAGCACGTCGAGCCCGGCGTTGGCCAGATGATAGGCGGCGGAGGACCCGGCGGGCCCGGCACCGACGACGATCACATCCGCGGTCTCGGCCTGCTGCCGTGCCGACGCGTTCTGACTCATCTCATCCCGGCCTGGAGGTTGGGTTCTACGGGCACCGAGGTTCGTGAAGGGATTCACGAACCCTGGTCATCCGACAGTCTAGGACTGGCTGACAGCGACGCGAAACCGGCCCACAATCCCTTGCCCACAGGGCATTTACGCTTGTCTTGCCTTGCGTAATTAAGTGCTGTCCGTACTACATACCAGTGCCACAGCTGGTCTCCCCAGACAACCCTAGCCCCCGGCCGTCACGGGCAAACAACCCCAGCGGGGCACCCGGGGAACCCGCCTGATCATTCGCCCCTTTTTCACCGCTGCGCAGCCTGCACCTGACCCGCCGACCTGAGGGTGAAAAAGGGGCGAATGATCAGGCGGGTTCTCGCCGCGGTGGCTGAGGCTGTTTTGCCCCTACCGCGTCGGGGCGGGCCTTTACGCCGCGGTGAATGGCTACCAGGCCGCCGCTCAGGTTGCGCCACTGCACATGGGTCCACCCGGACGCCTCGATGGTGCGGGCGAGTGGCTCCTGCGCGGGCCAGGCGCGCACCGACTCGGCGAGGTACTCGTAGGCGTCGGGGTTCGTCGAGACCGCCTTCGCCACCACGGGGACCGCGCGCATCATGTACTCGAGGTAGGCCACCCGGAACGGCTTCCAGGTCGGATGCGAGTTCTCCAGCACGACCAGCCGGCCACCGGGCTTCGTCACCCGGAGCATCTCTCCCAGCGCGACCGTGACGTCGTTCACGTTCCGCAGGGCCCAGGAGATGGTGACCACGTCGAAGGTCTCGTCCGCGAACGGCAGCCGCAGCGCGTCCCCCGCGATCAGGTCGAGCTCGGGGTACCGGCGCTTGCCGACCCGGAGCATCCCGACCGAGAAGTCGCACGACACCACCTCGGCCCCGGCCTCGCGCAGTTTCACGCTGGACGCGCCCGTGCCGGCCGCCAGGTCGAGGATGGTCATTCCCTTGCGCGGCGCGATCTCGGCCAGCGTCTGCGGCCGCCAGTGCAGCTTCTCCAGCCCCATCGTGGCGACCGCATTGGTCCGGTCGTAGCCCTCGGCCACGTTGTCGAACATCGCTGCGACAGCCTCAGGCTGTTTGGTCAGGTCTGCGCGGGTCACCTGTCTAGTTCATCACGCGTACGGCAGGCGCCGAAATTCGCTGGACACAGGGCAGGCATACGCTTGCATGCCGTGAGTGCATCTCCAATGAGCCGGCCGGCCATCGCGACCCGGGGCCGGAGCGCGAGCGAGGAGTGTTGCCGTGAGTCTGTCTGACCCGGTCCGACCCGGTCATCAGCCCGCCCCGCACCTGGTGATCCGCAGCCAGCCCGTCGACGGGGTCTCGGACCGGCTGATGGACCATCTGCCGGAGACCGGCGGTCTCGCCTGGGTACGGCGCGGCGACGGCCACGTCGGCTGGGGCGTCGCCGCCCGGCTCGACGTTGCCGGTAGCAACAGGTTCGACGAGGCACAGGCCTGGTGGAAGGCGCTGGTCGCCGCCGCCGTGGTCCGCGACGAGGTCGGCGTACCCGGCTCCGGCCTGCTCTGCTTCGGTTCCTTCGGCTTCACCGACGACGATCCGAGCGAGCTCGTCGTCCCCGAGGTGATCGTCGGCCGCCGCGGCGGCACCACCTGGGTGACGACGATCTCACCGGCCAGCTCCCTGGCCACTCCCCCGGAACTGGTGCGGTACGAGCCGGAACCGGTCGGCGAGGTCGCCTTCGCCGACGGCGCCCGCTCCGGCACCGCCTGGTCCGGGATCGTCGCCGACGCGGTGACCCGGATCACCAGTGGCGAGCTCGACAAGGTGGTGCTGGCCCGCGACCTGATCGCGATGGCGTCCCGCCCGATCGATCTGCGCTGGCCCTTGCGGCAACTGGCCGCGGCGTACCCGAACTGCTGGACGTTCTCCGTGGACGGGCTGATCGGCGCGACCCCGGAGCTGCTGGTCCGCCGGGAGAAGGGGCTGATCACCTCGAGGGTGCTGGCCGGCACGATCCGCCGTACCGGGGACGACGCGCACGACCTGGCGCTGGCCGCATCGCTGGCCCGGTCCAGCAAGGACTTGGAGGAGCACGAGTTCGCAGTACGCTCGGTAGCAGACGCATTGAAGTCGCACTGCAAGTCGATGAACGTGCCGGAGACCCCTTTCGTGCTGCACCTTCCGAACGTGATGCACCTCGCCTCAGACGTGGCCGGCGTCGCCGCCAACGGCGCCTCCGCGCTCGGCCTCGCCGCCGCTCTGCATCCGTCCGCGGCAGTCTGCGGTACGCCGACCAACGTCGCCCGCGACCTGATCGGCGAGAGCGAGGGGATGTCCCGCGGCCGCTTCTCCGGACCCGTCGGATGGATGGACGCGGCCGGTGACGGCGAGTGGTGCATCGCACTTCGCTGCGGCCAGGCCGATCCGTTCGACCCGACCCGGATGCGTCTGTTCGCCGGCGCCGGCATCGTCGCCGGTTCCGATCCCGAAGCCGAGCTGGCCGAGACGAACGCCAAGCTGGTTCCGATGAGAGACGCACTGGGAGACTGACAAGTGAAGCTCACCAAGTACACGCACGCCTGTGTCCGGCTGGAGAAGGACGGAAAGGTGCTGCTGGTCGATCCAGGCACCTTCTCCGAGGACGAGGCGTTCTCCGGCGCCGACGCGATCCTGGTCACGCACGAGCACCAGGACCACCTCGACGTCGAGCGGATCAAGGGGCTGGACCTGCCGATCTGGACCACTGCCGGGGTCGCCGCGCAGCTGGCCGAGCAGGCCCCCCAGCTGGACGAGCGGATCACCGTGGTCGAGGACGGCCAGGCCTTCGAGGCGGCCGGTTTCGCGGTCCGTGCCTATGGCAAGGATCACGCGATCATCCTGCCGGAGCTGGGCGTTCCGTGCGACAACGTCGGCTACCTGATCGAGGACGCGGTCTACCACCCGGGCGACTCGTTCACCCAGCCGGACCGCAAGGTGCACACCAACCTGGTACCGATCTCGGGCCCCTGGTTCTCCCTGCCGCCGGCCGTCGAGTACGCCCGCGCCATCAATGCGCAGCAGACCCTCGGTATCCACGAGGCCCTGCTCAGCCCGATCGGCCAGGGCATGATGCAGCGCTTCCTCAACTCCGACGAGCGGCCCTACCTCAGCGTCCCCCCGGGCGACTCGGTCGAGGTCGGCTGACCGTAACCTCCCGGCCCCTCCGTTCCGTCTAGTCGGTAGAGGAACGAAGAGGGGGACCGGATGAAGGCCGAAGATCAGGAGGCGTTCAGGGAGTACGTCGTCGCCCGGAAGGCGGCACTGCTCCGGACCGCCTACCTGCTGTCCGGCGACTGGCACCGGGCCGAGGACGTGGTCTCGACAGCAGTCCTGAAGCTCTACGGCTCGTGGCGCAAGGCCCGCGAGGTGGAGCATCTCGACGCCTACGTACGGCGCATCGTGGTGCGCGTCTGGCTGGACGAGAACCGTCGGCCGTGGCGCCGGGAGCACCCGACCGACGTGCTCCCGGAGGCCACGGCGGGACTGCCTACCGACCCTGCCGACCATCGCACCGATCTTCGTCGTCTCCTCGCCCAGATGCCGGCGCGGCAGCGCGCAGTACTCGTACTCAGGTTCTATGACGACCTGTCCGTCGAGCAGACCGCCGGCGTCCTGGGCTGCAGCGAAGGCGCGGTGAAGACGTTGACCTCTCGCGCGCTGGACTCGATCCGCCGGTTGCTGCCGGCCGGCGTCACCACTCGAACCGAGTACGAGGAGGCGCCATGACCGAGAAGTTCCAGATCCACACCCTGCTGGCCGACCTGGCGGACCAGCCATCCCCGGTGGACATCGACGTCGACCGCCAGATCCAGCTTGGCAGGCGACGCCACCGCCGTCGCCTGACCGCCGCACTCTGCACGGCCGGGATCGCCGTACCGGCAGTCCTCGTCGGAGGCGTGCTGACCTTGCGTCCGAGCCCCGGGACCGACGCCCCGGCGGTAGCCGCGACGCCGTCGGTCAGCCCGGTGACACCCAGCACCATCAGGCTTCCCGGCGAGGAGGCCGTCAGGTCGACGGAGACCTCCAAGGCGCTTCTCGCCGAGGTGGGGAGGCTGATCCCTGAACTGGCTCAGCTGGAGGGGGCCCGGCAGTTCGACATGGAGATGCGGCGCGGCGACAAGCGCAGCATCCACGCCGGGACGGACCTGATCTATGAAGGTCAGGGCGGCGGCCAGGTGACCGTGTCCGTCGTTGTCGCCTCGAAGGGCGAGTGGCGGGCCTGCAAGAGTCTGACCGGCTTCGAGCCCTGCACCCGGATCGAGAAGCTCCCGGACGGATCGACTGCCTACCTCCGGACCTACATCGTGCCCAGCACCATCGGCCACGCCTATGAGGTGACACTGGCCAAGCCCGACGGCACCGGCGTGACCGTCAGCAGCGCCGCCTACCGCCCGAAGGGCTCTCAGGCGCCCGACGCACCGCTCTCGCTGGACCGGGTACTCGAGATCGCACTCCAGATCACGATCAAGCCCTGACCTCCAGGTCGATGAAGTCGGCGACGGGGACGTAGCCGAGCTGGGCGTAGATTTTGTTGGACGTCGGGTTGGCCAGGTCGGTGTAGAGGCAGGCCTGATTGCCCTGGTCCAGGATCAGCCCGGTGACGTGGGCGGTCAGCGCGCTGGCGTACCCGTGCCGACGGTGCTCGTCCGGCGTGTAGACGGGTCCGATGCGGGAGACGCCGAAGGTCGGGAGCCGGTGCCCGACCATGCTCACGGGCACGCCGTCGGCCTCCCAGAACCACAGGGTGCCCCTGTCCACATGCCTCCGCGTCCACTCCTCGGTGGCATCTCCGAGATCGTCCCCGAAATCGACAGCAACCCAGTCCGCCGCCAGCTCGACATCCGCTGCAGCTACCTGCCTCGGTACGCCGTGCACCGCCGGCCGGACCAGCTCCACCAGCTTGTGCAGCCTGGAGCTCCTTCCCGCGGTCGCGGTGGTACCGAAGCGTTCGGCCCAACGATCCGCGAAAGGTGTCGTTCGCACGCTCCGCGACGTTGCTGAGGATGAGCGTGTTCAGGACCGGATCCCTTTGCAGGAAGGGAAACACCATCGCCTGGAACTCGGCCGCGTCGCTGGTCACCCGGGTGGTCATGACGTCCAAGCTAGCCTCAGGGCGTCCGGGCGTCGCGCGATTTACACTGCGACCATGTCCACCACGCGGTTGCTGCTGCTCGGGGTCGTGCGGATCTTCCAGCCGGCCTATGGATACCAGCTGCGCCGGGAGCTGCTCACCTGGAACGTGCAGCAGTGGGCCAACATCAACCCGGGCTCGATCTACACCGGCCTGAGGACGCTGGCCAAACACGGGTATCTGCAGGAGCTCGAGGAAGACGCCGGCAACAAGCCCGGACGGACGTCGTACAAGCTGAC
>NZ_DASRXP010000034.1:0-14921 GCF_035687465.1 Kribbella sp. | reverse complement strand
CGCCAAGGAACTGGGACATCCTGACCTCGCGGACATGCTCGAGGCCTATCGAGCAGCCGCCCAGCAACTCGCCGCCCTCGAGATGAACTGGCTCGGCCGACCGGGCGACGACCGTGAGGTGCTGACCGAGCGCGCGGTGATCGGCACCATCCTCGGCGACGCCCTCCTCACCGCCACCCGCCGAGAAGCCCAAAAACAAGCCTCAGCCACCCACTTCCCCCACCACTAATCCCCTGACGTCCGAATCCGCGCGGGGCCTGCCCCACAGTTCTTCGGACGCAACGGGACTGGGTCAGCCGACTCGTTGGAGGGCCTTCTCGCGGCGGGTCGCCACCGTGGAACCCGATTCGCGGCGCGCCATCCGGCGGAGTACCGCGGGCGCTATCAGCAGGCCGAGTACCGCCCAGACACCCAGCACAGCAACGGTTTCCCAGTGCCGCCAGGAATCACCGATCTCCACACCGACCGCGGCATCCGGCAGGAGCGCAGACCGCATTCCCAGGCCGAGCCAGTAGATCGGCGTGAGTTGGGCGATCCATTCGAGCCAGGTCGGCAGGGCGGTGATCGGGTAGAAGATGCCCGAGATCCCGATCAGGCCCAGCACGGGCAACTGCACCAGTCCCTGCGCCCGCGCACTGGGGAACACCGAGCCGAGGATCGCGCCGATCGGCAGCGTCGCGACCAGACCGAGGAGCAACACCCAGCTCAGCGTCAGCCACGAGCCGAGAGTGCCCGCGACCAGGCCGTCGATGATGAACAGCGCGGGGATCAACAGGATCGCGAGGTCGGCGATCAGCCCGCCGGCCACCGAGACGACCTTGCCGATCAGGTAGCCCTGCACACCGTTCGGGGTCGCCTTGGCGCGGAGCAGGGTGCCATCCTCGCGATCGGCCGTGAGTTGCTGGCTCATGCTCACCATGCCCATCGCGGCGTTCATGCCGAGGATGCTGGGCAGCGCGAGCGTGCCGAGCAGGAACCCGGTCGCGCCGAACTCCCGGTCTCGCAGGAAGAACAACACCACCAACATCAGCACCGGCCAGAGGAAATGGCCGAACAGGTCCGCGCCGTTGGTGAACGACTGGCGCAACTCGATCAACCCGCGACGCCAGCCGATCCGGATCACGGCCGTCTTCATGGGACCAGCTCCTGTCGCACCAGGGAGAGATAGGTGTCCTCCAGCGAGGCCCGGCGAACCTCCAGTTCGCCGACGCCTTCGCCGTACCGGGTGAAGAGTTGGCGGACGAAGGCGGTGGACTCGGTGGTCGCCTCGCAGTACCGGCGGCCGTCCAGTGTCCAGCGCACCTCGTCCTTGCCTGCGATCTGTCGGGTCAGCTCGTCGGCCGAACCGACGGCGATGATCCGTCCGGCGGAGAGGATCATGATCCGGTCGGCGAGCTTGCTGGCTTCGTCCAGGTCGTGCGTGGTCAGCAGGATCGTGGTCCGGTGCTCGGCGGCGAGGCGACGAACCAGTTCATGGAACTCGTACCGGGCGGCCGGGTCGAAGCCGGTGGTCGGCTCGTCCAGGAACAGGAGTTCGGGCCGGCCGACAAGGCCGATCGCGACGTCCAGCCGACGACGCTGCCCACCGGACAAGGTCTTGATCTTCTGGCCGGCGTGGTTCGTCAGACCGACAGCCGCGAGCAGCTCGTCGGCATCCCAGGGCCGTGGCACCTCGGACGTCGAGTACGCCGCGTAGTGGCTGCCGAGATGCGCAAGGAGTTCGCGCACCCGCCATTTGCCGTGATCCCGCCAGGACTGCAACACGACGCCGACCCGTGCCCGCCACTGCTCATCGCCCTCCGCGGGATCGACGCCCAGTACTTCGGCTCGCCCGGCCGACCGCATCCGGAAGCCCTCGAGAATCTCGATCGTGGTCGTCTTGCCGGCGCCGTTCGGTCCGAGCACCGCGAGCACCTCGCCGGGCCACACCTGGAACGTCACGTCGTGCAGTGCATCGGTGTCGCCGTACCGCATCCGCAGCCCGTCGACCTCGATCACAGCATCATCAACCTTCAGCATGCCTTGAACGCTATGTTGCGTTTCCTATCTCGGCAACGCTCACTAACGGTCTCCGTCCTTGATTTGCAGGAGATCTATCTGACTCAGTGCAACGAGGATGAAGCTGAATGCAACAACAGAGCTCGCCACCGTTGCAATGTCCTGGCGATGAACGCACACTGGACTCCGACTGACGACCAGACCGGGGAGGAAAGATGCCGGGCGGCAGGCTGACGCAGGAGGACCGCTGGCTGATCTCCGCCGGCATCGCGGAGGGCGCCGGGTACGCCGAGATCGCCAGGCGGCTGGATCGTCCGACCTCCACCGTCAGCCGCGAGATCGCGCGCAACGGTGGTCCCGGCGGCTACCGCGCCGAGCACGCCCACCAGGCGACCGGCTACCGCGCCCGCCGCCGCAAACTGACCTCCGGCCCCGGACCGTCAGCCGAGGTGGATTCACACAGCCGGGAGGTGCGCGACTTCGCCGAGCGGTTCGCCCGGACGATGGTCGACAACGGTCTGCCGCGGATGGCCTCGCGGGTGCTCGCCCGGTTGTACCTCACCGACTCGCGCAGTCTCACGGCCGCGGAACTGGTTCGTCAGTTGCGGGTCAGCCCGGCCTCGATTTCGAAGGCGATCGGCTACCTGGAACAGCTGGAACTGGTCGAGCGCCGACCCGATCCGCGCGGGCGCTTCGAGCATTACGTGATCGCCGAGGATGTCTGGTTCCGCACCTGGATCGCGAGCGCACGGGCGAACGCCAGCTGGGCCGAGGTGGGTCGGGAGGGAGCCGAGCTCTTCGGCATCTCCACACCGGCCGGGGCCCGGCTGGAGCAGATGGCTCGGTTCTTCGCTCAACTCAGCGAGGACATGGCCGGCGGTCCCACCGCGGCGGCCGCCGACGACGCGATGACGGTCTTCGCCGCCCTGGTCCATGCCGGCTCGCGTTTGACAGCAGAGCAACTCGCCACCGCCCTGGACTGGCCGCTCGGCCGGGTCGCCAAGGCACTCGCGGACGGCGAGTCGTACGCCGCCTTCACCGACCCGATCAGCCTCGACCGCCCCACTCCCGACACCTACACCCTCGCCGCCACCCCCGGCCGCCTCACCCCCGCCCAACGCCACTCACTCGAGACCGTCGCCGAACTCAGCTGGGGACGCCCGGCCCGCGTTTCACCATGAGACGTGGTCCGGCCACGGATGCAGCCCCGCCGGATACTCGTGGCCGTGGGCAACTGTCCAGCCGACCGATCCGACCAGGAGCGCTGCAGTGAGGTCGAAGGCGTTCAGGCTGTCGCCGTCGCCCGCGGCGAGGTTGGCGACGTGCCCACCGGCGAACAACAGTACTTCGCTTCCGTCGACCGAGTGACTCGTCACCGCCGGGATCACCGTCTTGCCGTTGCCCAAGGCATCAAGGTCGATCTCTTCCGCGGAGTGACCGGCGTTGACGAGGAGACAGCCGTCCTTGAGCCCGGCGATCACCTCGGACGAGATCGCTCCGACCCGCCCGGTCGCGGTGACGACGAGATCGGCTCGCGGTACTACGTCCTGGATCGCGCCGACGCCGAAGCCGTCGTACGACGCGACTGTTGCCCGGGCGAGATCCAGCTCTGCTACCAGGACCTGGGCTCCGTGGTCGCGCGCAGTACGGGCCAGGCCGGCACCGACTTCGCCGTACCCGATCACTGCGACGGTGAGGCCGTGTAGCGAGAGTTGCGTGCGACTGAGGACCGTCTGCCACGTACTCGTGCCGACTGCGAACCTGTTGTGCAGTTGGTTCTTCAGCGGCACACTGTCGAGGTCGAACACCGGATGCGTCAGCCCAACGGCGGCCACCCGATTGAGGCCGGTCCGCGTGACCTCGACGCCGGCGCGGATGCCCGCATAACCTTCTTGAGCAGCCCGTACGACGACGTCGCCGCCCATCTCCAACGTATGGGACGGCAGCCAGGCGACACAGTCCTCCACAGTGGTGACGGGGATTCCGTTGTCCTGCAGCAGGTCCACGACGTCGGGGCGCGTGGTCGCCGGGTCCGCCGGATGCACGATCACCTCGGCACCGGCGCGCTGGAAGCCGTCGATGGCGATCGCCATCTTGAGATCAACATGAGCGGTCAACGCGAGCCTCACCCTTTGCAGCGAAGGCAAATTCGCCGAGGCCGCGGCAGTCTTCACCATCCAGCGCCGCGCCCACTCCATCCGCTCATCCAGCCCAACCCCTTGCCACGCAGTACTCGGTAGTCTCACCCGACCCATGATGCCGCGCTCAGCGCAGTACGAGGGCTCGGAGGAGGTGGGTGGTGAGGTGGCCGTTGGCGAGGCCGAGCTCGACCAGGTCGTCGAAGACCCGTTGGTCTGCCGCGGCCGCGCGGATCCCTGCGTCGAGGACCGGGCCCGACCGGCTCATGCGTCCCGCGAGTGCCGTGTGGCGGAAGTGCTTGCCGAGCGTTCGCCCCACCATCCGCCGGTACTGCGAACCGGCGTCGCCCGCGTTCCCCGCGCGGATCGCCATCGCGGCAGCCCGTCCCGCCAGCAAGCCGGTCGCAACCGCGTAGTAGATCCCCTCGCCCGTCATCGGATTCACCAGCCCGGCGGCGTCCCCGGCGAGCAACACCCGCCCACCTTGCGGTCGCCACGACCAGGTCGACAACGGCAAATGATGTGCGCGCCAATCCGAACCACCCTCACCGGCACCAGGCAACAGCTCCTCCAACTGCGCAAGGAGCTCCACCCGGGTCGGGTGCGGCCGAGCCGTCGACAACGCCTCGCCATACCCCACGTTGGACAACCCGTCGCCCCGGTCGAAGGACCACGCGTACGACGGCTGCCGCGCCAGCCCGAACACGATCACCTGACGGGCCACGCGATCCACCGGCGTCGGGGCATACCCACGCAACGCCAGCGCAGTGGGACCACTCCGGCCACCGACAGCACGCCGTACGACGGACTGCGCCCCGTCGGCACCAACCACCACCTTGGCAGCAAGCGAATCGTCCAGCAGCACGGAATCGCGGTGAACCGCCAACCCACGCACCCGATGCCGGACCAACGCGGCTCCGGCGTTCTGGGCTGCTTCGACGAGCCTGTGATCGAAGAGTCTGCGCGGCACCACCCACGCATCACGCTCCATCTCGCGGTCAACGGCCAAACCACCACGCTGCAGCGACAGACGCCGTACCGGCCGACGGTCGTCCAGGATCCCGGTAACGCCGACACCAGCCAGCAAGTCGAGCACCTGCGGGGCGATCCCGTCACCACACGGCTTGTCCCGCGGAAAGTCCTGCCGATCCAGCAACGCCACGGACAACCCCGGCTCAGCCGCCAACGCCCCCAATGCCACTCCAACCCCAGCCGGCCCCGCACCGACCACCGCCAGATCCCACACCACCTTCACCTCCCCAGTGTCCCCCTTGCGTCCGAAGAACTGGAGGGACGTCGCTCCAGTTCTTCGGACGCAAGGGGGAACCAGAGCTAGCGCTCGGGGCGGCGGCCGGGACGGTGAGGTCGCCGGGACGGAGGGACGGCCGGGACGCGGCGAGAGCGGGGAGCCCGGCGGTCGGCGTGGCCAGTGCCCTCCCACGGAGTGATCTCCCGCGGCTCGTCCAGGTCGACCACCTTCAACGGCGGAGGAGTGAAGGTCGGCACCGGCTCGGCAGGCTCCTCCTCGACCGGGATCTCGACCCGCACCGGCTTGGCCCGAGCAGCCGCCTCCTTGCTCGCCTGCGGCTTGGGCGCCGCGGCAACAGCGAAGGCGGCGACCGGCGGGTGCGGCACTTTCTTCGGCCGGTGCGGCCAGTGCGTCTTGACGTCGATGCCGAGAGCACCGATCAGGTTGCCGACCACAACAACTGTCACGGCCACCGCCACCACGGTGCAGGCCGCGAACAGGATCGACCGCCCACCAGCACCCCAGTCAGACGGCCCCGTACGGCGCATCGCGGCGATCATCGCCACCATCACGACGTTGGTGACGCCGACGGCAACGGTCGCCGCCACCGTCCAGACCAGCACCCGCCGCTCCAGCTCGACATCATCCGCAGCAGCGACAAGCCCGGCGATCAGCCCCGCGAGCACCGGCACCGTATAGACCGCCGCAAGCGCCAGCCCCGGGCTCGCGACCAGGTAGAAGACGTCGAAGACCAACGCCGTCAGGGTCAGGGCCGCGGCGAAGCAGACCACCATCGGCGGGTAGGCCCGCACGATGGCCGCCGCGTCCGCCGGCAGCGTCCTGTACATCCGGTAGGGCAAAGCACCTTCTCCGTCGTTCGAAGCTGTGTTCTCCCATTCTGCAGGTACCCGGCACGCTCCGTGAGAACCGACCCACGCTCAGGCAGCGGCGGGCATCGGGCTCAGCTTGTCGCGCAGGTCGTCGAGGATCCGGCGCAGTACCCGCGACACCTGCATCTGGCTGACGCCGATGTCCTTGCCGATCTCAGACTGCGTCCAGCCCTCGATGAACCGCAACTGCAGGATCCGGCGCTCCCGCGGATCGAGATCCTCCAGCACCGGCTGCAGCATGTCGACGGTCTCGAGCTGGTCGATCGAGTGGTCCGCGGCGTCGGCGACCACGTCGGCCAGGGTGAGATCGGCGTCCAGGTCAGCCGGCCGATCCAGCGAGAGCACGTTGAAGCAGCCCTTCGCCGCCATCGCCTGCTCGACCTCCTCCGCGTCCACGCCGAGATGCTCGGCGATCTCGGCCGGTGTCGGCTCGCGGTTGAACTGCTGCTCCAGCAGCGGCACCTTCGCGGCGATCATGCCCTGCAACTCCTGCAGCCGGCGCGGGATCCGGACGGTCCAGGCACAGTCGCGGAAGTAGCGTTTCACCTCGCCCCGGATGGTCGGGATGGCGAACCCGATGAACGGGGTCTCGGCATCCAGCCGGTAGTGGTGGGCCGCCTTCACCAGGCCCAGGGAGGCGACCTGCTCGAGATCGTCGGCCTCGGCGCCGCGACCGCGGAACCGGCGCGCGATGCCCTTGGCCATTTCGAGGTTGAGTTCGACGATCTCCTCGAGCAACTGCTGCCGCTCGGCTTCGTCGGTACTCCGGGCCCGCTGCTCGAGGAGCTCCCGGGTGACGGCTTCGCGGGCGGCCCGATCGGCCGCGGACGAGCACTGGGTGGGGACGGTCGGGCTGAGGGTATTCATCATGGGTATGACCTCGCGACGTGAGTCACGGCGTGGCACATCTCTGAACCACGGTCATTGCCTGTCCCAGCCCGTACCCACGACAGCCCGACTCATGCGCCCGTCAAAGCCGAATGCGGTAAATCACTGCCCCTACCGCGAGAACAACCACTCCTACGAGCACGGATGACGCGGGCAGGGCGAAGGCGAGCGTGAGGCAACCGACCAGACCGATCACCGGTACTCCGCGCGGCGGTCGTCCCTCGTCCGGCCGGAGGGTCCACGCCGACGCGTTCGCGATCGCGTAGTACAGGAGGACTCCGAAGGACGAGAAACCGATGGCCCCGCGGACATCGGTGGTCGCAGCCAGTACGGCGACCACGCCGCCGACCGCGAGCTCCGCCCGATGCGGCACGTGGAATCGTGGATGGATCGAGGCCAACCCGCTAGGCAGGTGATGGTCACGCGCCATCGCGAGCGTTGTCCGGGAGACTCCGAGGATCAGCGCGAGCAGTGATCCCAGGGCCGCGATCGCCGCACCGATCCGAACAGCCGGCACGAGAGCGGGAACCCCGGCAACTCGTACCGCCTCCGCCAGCGGATCGACGGAATCGCCCAACCGGGTGGGTCCGAGGATCACCAGGACCGCGACGGCCACCGCGACGTACGTGACCAAGGTGATCGTCAACGCGAGCGGTACAGCACGAGGGATCGTGCGTTCGGGGTCACGGACCTCCTCGCCGAGGGTCGCGATCCTCGCGTAGCCGGCGAAGGCGAAGAACAACAGTCCCGCTGCCTGCAGTACTCCTCCGACGGTCGCGTCGTTGCCGATCTCCAGCCGTGAGACCTGGGCACGGTCGGCGGTCAGGCAGACGACGACCACTACGGCCAGCACGAGCAGTACGACAGTGACGATGAGCTGCGTGAGCCAGGCAGCCTTCTGTACACCGAAGTAGTTCAGCGCGGTGAGAGCCACGACGGCTGCGACCGCGACTGCGTGCGCCTGGTCGGGCCAGAGGTACGACCCAACAGTCAGGGCCATCGCGGCACAGGAGGCCGTCTTGCCGACCACGAACGCCCAGCCCGCGAGATATCCCCAGAACGGCCCGAGCCGCTCCCGGCCGTAGACGTAGGTGCCACCCGATTGCGGGTACCGCGCGGCGAGCCGGGCCGACGAGGTCGCGTTGCAATAGGCAACGATCGCGGCGACCCCGAGCCCGAGCAGCAGCCCGGACCCGGCGACCTCGGCCGCGGGAGCGAAGGCGGCGAACACCCCCGCACCGATCATCGCCCCGAGTCCGACGACGACGGCGTCCTTGAGGCCCAATTGCCTTCGCAGCTCCTGCACAGAGGCAGTCGATCACAGGAATGGGTACAGGGGAGGTATGACCGAGAACGAGCGCCTGATCCATGCCTCCGTCGAAGACGTGTTCGCGATCCTCACCGACGGCTGGACGTACGCCGCTTGGGTGGTCGGGGCGTCCCGGGTTCGTGATGTCGAGGCTGGTTGGCCGCAGCCGGGACACAGCATTCACCACTCGGTCGGTGTCTGGCCGCTCGTGATCGACGACACCACGACGGTCACGCAGTACGAGCCCTTGCGCTTCCTGCAACTGCGGGCTCGCGCCTGGCCGACCGGGGAGGGCGAGATCGAGTTCGTCGCGACGGACCGGGGCGGGCAGTGCGACCTGGTGATGCGCGAGGTCGCCGTGCAGGGGCCGGCCTCGATGGTCCCGGATGCGTTGATCGAGCCGCTGCTGCGACTCCGCAACCTCGAGACCCTCAAACGGCTCGCTCTCCTGGCCGAGGGGCGCGCGGGCTCCAAGGGCTGACCAAGCAGAAGGCGCGCATCCACAGGGATGCGCGCCTTCCGAACAGCTTGCGGAGCTCAGGCCTTCTTCGCGATTCCGGCCATCAGGATCCGCTGGTACGGCTGCAGATCCTCGGGGGCCGACACGTCCGACTCCGGGTCCTCGGGGAACCAGCGGGCCAGGAAGTCCAGGCCGGGCGGAATCAGCGGCAGACCCAGGAAGTGCTCCTCGATCCGCTCCGGCGTCCGGATCCAGCCGTTGCCCAGGCTCTCCAGGCCGGCCTGCTCCATCGCCTTCTGCAGCGGCTCACCGGTGTCGACGAAGTCGGTGATGAACAGGTAGCTGCCCGGAGCCAGCGCGTCGACCAACGTCCGGACCCACTCGTCCGGCTGCTCGTCGTCGTGGAAGTGCATGTGGATGCCGACGATCATCAGCGCGATCGGCCGGCTGAAGTCCAGGTGCTCCTGGATCTCCTTGTTCTCCAGAATGCCCTTCGGCTCCCGCAGGTCCGCCGTCACGACGGTGGTGCTGGCGTTCGTCGCCAGCAGCGCCCGGCCGTGCGCGAGCACGATCGGGTCGACGTCGACGTAGACCACCTTCGCGTCGGGATTGATCTCCTGCGCCGCCTGATGGGTGTTCTTCTGGGTCGGCAGGCCGCTGCCGATGTCCAGGAACTGGTCGATCCCCGCAGTTCGCACCAGGTACTGCACGCCCTTGACCAGCGCGTCGCGGTTCTCGATCGCGCACCGGCCGGCGTCCGGAACGTATTTCAGGTAAGTCGCGGCGCCCTCTCGGTCAGCAGCGAAATTGTCCTTGCCACCGAGCAATGCGTCATAGACGCGCGCGATGGTCGGTTGGGAAGTGTCGAACTCCGGAGGTGCTTCCGGGCCGTCGGGAGTCGCCATCGGCGCAGCCTTTGTGTTGTAGGGAATCTTCGTCGTCATCGTAGTGCATTTCCATACCAGTCGACGCCTGGATCAGCCCCTGCGGGAGTGTCTCCCAGGCAATTCTCAGGACGTCACCGGAATGACTGATCAATCAACTACGCAAGCCCTTTCCGGGTTACGCCCGGCTTGTCCTGACGTAGTCGATCCATCTTGTTCTCCAGTGCCGATCAGACCGCTCGACCGACATCCCGCAGTACTGATCAGATCATCGCCGTCAGGCGATCGCACAGCATCTGCCGGCCGTTCTTACACAGACCTGACCCAGCCGGCGCCGATCCCGTACCGCGTGTCGCTGGACCGGACCTTTCCCCGTCCGCACGGGCCCCAATCTCCTCACCCAGGGCGACGAAACCAGGCTCCCCAACAGGCGTTTGACCACACAGTGTTATGGACCGGACACGAGGGCCTCCAACGTGTACGATGCAAATGCAAGCCCAAATGCACGTGCATATGCCAAAGACGTACGGAAGGTGCAGCTGATGACTGCTGTCTACAACGGCATGCCCGGCGACGCGATGAGCGAGCTGACCTGGCGGAAGAGTCAGCGGAGTGGCCCCAACGGCAACTGCGTAGAGGTAGCGAAGCTGCCGGACGGCGGCGTGGCGATGCGAAACTCGCGTCACACCGACGGACCGGCACTGGTCTTCACCAAGGCTGAGATCCAGGCATTCCTCGGCGGCGTTCACGACGGCGAGTTCGAAGACCTCGCCTAGAGAATCGAGAAGGCAAGAGGCCCCTTCACCAGGCGAGTGGTGAAGGGGCCTCTTAACGTCCCGGCAGCATCCCGTCGCGGCATCCGGGCATGACAAAGGCCGGCCTTCAAAGAAGGACCGGCCTCAGCACACAGGGGTACTACGGAGCTGCTGGTCGCCGCTCGTGGTTCGGCTACTGCAAGGCGATGTGGTTCGGCTACTGCACGGTGAGCGGCCAGAGCTGCTCGTTCGGCAGCTCGGAGGCGCCGGCCGTGGCGGCGTTGTCCACGGTGATGCGCAGTCCGGTGAACTTGGGCGTCATCACCCGCTGGTAGCGCGAAGCCCGGTCCGGCTCGGCGACATACTCGGCGATCAGGTGATCGCCCAACCAGATCCGCACCATTTTCCGGCCTCCTGCTCGATGGGTGTTCATGGCGCCAGGCTCACGATCGGATCGCCGTCGAGTTGGCGAACGCCGCGCAACCAGCCCTCGAAGGCCCAGCGCTGCTGCTCGGGGCAGCGCGCCACCAGTTCCTGGATCTCCCGCTCGGTCAACTCGTCGGGCGCACGGCCACCGGTGTACTCGGCGCTGTACTCGACGGGCTCGCTGTCGTGGGTGCTCATCGACTCGGGTTCCCCAACCAGTCATGCCGGCAGCTGCTGCTACCGGACGGGGCCATTGGACCGGTCTGCTGATTCACGCGATGTCACTTTTTGCGAGATTCAGCTCACCTTCTGTGCATGAAGCAATCATGGCGGTCGCACGATACGAATGCAAGCGCCCGATGCACGTGCATCCGCACGTTTTTGAGTTGTGACCTCCGGAGCGACCGTTCACGCCTGAAAACAGTCCCCGGGCCCACCCGGACGGGCTCGACACACCCCACTTCAACCCCTCAAATGTCAAGACAAATCGACACCCGCCCTGGTCGCCCACAGCCAGCCGCATCACTGTCCGTCACCGGCCGGCCGAGGCGTCGGTGGAGGTCGGCGGCCGGCCTCCCGACAGAGGCGCTGGGGGTGCTAGGACATATGTAAGAACTTCGACAGATTGGCGCTACGTCATGAGATGATCTGTCCGGGTGGGCAGACCCGCCGTGAGTACGAGCTGGGGCGTCGGAGGTGAGTGTGACGGAGTCGGGCGCGCAAAGCGGGCCGACAGCTCTTCGCATCATTCTCGGCGCGCACCTGCGCCGGATGCGTGACGCCGCCGGAATCAGCCGCTCGGACGCGGGGTGGGAAATCCGTTCGTCGGAATCCAAGGTCAGCCGGATGGAACTCGGCCGGGTCGGGTTCAAGGAACGTGACGTCGCCGATCTGCTCAAGCTTTACGGTCTCGACGACGGCGAGGAGCGCGAGCGCCTGCTGGCGCTCGCCCGCGAGGCGAACAACCCCGGCTGGTGGCACCGCTTCGGCGACGTGCTGCCGAGCTGGTTCCACTCCTATCTGGGCCTCGAGGCCGCCGCGCAGCTGATCCGTACTTATGAGCTGCAGTTCGTGCCGGGCCTGTTGCAGACCCCGGAGTACGTGCGGGCGGTCGTGCAGCTCGGCCGCGGCCTGATCCCCGCCGAAGAGGTGGAGCGCCGCGTCTCGCTGCGGATCAACCGTCAGGAAGCCCTGACCCGGCCGAACCCGGTCCGTCTGTGGGCCGTCGTCGACGAGTCCGTACTACGCCGCCCGATCGGCGGCAGCAAGGCGATGCGGCTCCAGCTGGAGGCGTTGATCGAGGCGACCCACCTGCAGAACGTCACGCTGCAGATCATGCCGTTCTCCTCCGGTGGTCACGCCGCGACCGGTGGCGCCTACAGCATCCTGCGTTTCCCGGAGCAGGACCTGCCGGACATCGTCTACATCGAGCACCTCACCAGTGCGCTCTACCTGGACAAGCTCGAGGACCTCGACCAGTACACCGCGACGATGGAGGCGCTCTGCGTGGCCGCTCCCCCGCCGAGCCGCACCCGCGACCACATCGCCCGCATCCTGAAGGAATTCGACTGAGCAGCTAGGCGTTGGCGGTGATCCACTCGAGGAACGGGGTGGTGGCGCGCCAGTCCTCCCGGATCTGCGTGGTGAGTTCGGCCGAGTGGATCACCGGTTCGAAGCCGTAGGACTTCGACAGCGTCATCGACTTGTGCCGGAGCAGGTGGATCCGCGGGTGCTCGGCGTCGTACCCGCGTGGGCTGGTCTTGAGTTGGTCGCCGCCGAGGGTCCAGCCATCGGTCTGTAGATCCGCGAGCAGCTTGTCGAGTTCAGAACCACGCCGCTCCTCGTCGATCGCAGTACGGATCCTGGCCAGCCGGTCCGCCGGCGCCTCGTAGAACCCCGCGCCGACGCGGACGCCCGGCGCCGCGAGCTCGACGTACCAGCCCGTCGACGGACCGCACGGGATGAAGGCGCCCTGATGGGTCTTGTACGGCGTCTTGTCCTTGGCGAACCGGACATCGCGATACGGGCGAAACACCTTCGCCGCGCCGAACTCCTCCTCGAGCGCGGTCAGCAGCGCGATCATCGGCTTCCGGACGGACTCCTCGTACACGCTCTTGTGCTCGGACCAGAAGGTCTTGCTGTTGTCCATCTCCAGATCGTCGTAGAAGTCCAGCGCAGCGGCGGAAAACCCGGTGAAGCTCATAGGCCCACGATAGTCAGCAGTCAGTGGAACGTGTCGATGACCGAGACGACGCCACCGGAGCTCGAGGCATAGAGGCGCCGTCCGTCGGCGCTGATCGCCAACCCCATCGGGCCGTCCCAAGACTTCAGCCGGTCGACCACTTTGTCCGTCTCGGCGTCGATGACCGCGACGTCGCCGGTGCCGACCGAGGCGTAGATCCGGGTGCCGTCCGGGCTGGAGACCAGGTCGAACGGCACGCCGCCGACGTCGATCGCGGGGCCCGCTGCCCGCATGGTCTTCACGTCAACCACGGACAGGCTTTCCGACCTGAAGTTGGCCAGGTACAGCTTCTCGTCCGCATGACCGAGGGCCTGAGCAATGTGCTGGGTGCCGTGAGCTGCCGGTGCTCCGATGATCTTCCGGGTCCCGGTGTCGATGGTCCACACCCGGTTGGGGCTGCCCAGCACGTACATCCGCCGCCCGTCCGCGCTCGGCAGAAGTCTGTACGCACCAGGGATGACTAAAGTTGTTCCAAGCAACTTTCTGCTGGTGGTACTAACAATGGACACCCCTGCCGATGTCGCCACGTACAGCTCGTCGGCCCGCTGGGCAAAAGCGAGGTCGTTGGGTGACTGGCTCGGGATGACGCTGCCGTCCAGCTTCCCGCTTCCAGCGTTGACAACTGCGACGCCGTCACCGGTCGCGACGTACACGAGCCGCCCGTCGGGGCTGACGATCACCGGCAGGCCGTAGTCGGTGAGTAACAGCGGATCGTCGTCCGGGATCGCAATGATCCCGCCCTCCTGTTTGTTGTCTCTGGTCGTGATCACCGCCAGGCCACCGATGCTTCCCCGGTTGACGAACACCCGGTCGCCGAGCGGGCTGGCGGCGAGATCACCGGCGAAGCCGCCAACGGCGATCCGAGTGCCATACGGTCCCGAGCGTGCGGCGACCGTGCCGCCGACCGAAGCCGGGATCAGCACGGAGACGGCGGCAACCACGGCCACCAACAACCTGCGCCGTGGTCTGCCCACCGGGATCTGGTGACGGCGCACCCGGAGCGCCGCGGCGATCAGAAGCAGGATCAGCGAGCAGCCGAAGGCAATGCCCCGCCACGCGCCGGGAGTGACGAACGTCCACGTGACAATGGTTGCCGATAGCCCCAGACCGCAGGCGGACCAGCCGATCAGGACGAAGGCGGCGATCCGGTCCGGTAGCAGGAACAAGGTGACGATCGGCACGCTGAAGGCGAGCACCAGCAGGACCAGGAACGCCAGGGCCAGCGAGTCGAGCACTCTGTCCTGGTCGAAGATCCGCTGCTCCGCAAGAACCGCTCGCTGCTGAGAGACGAGTGCCAGCGAACCGGTGGTCGCGGCAATGAAGACCAACCAGACCAGCGGGTCCCGCAGCGATCGCCACCTGACCACGACCAGGCGGCGGAGCGCGAGCAGAGCGAAGCTGCCCGCGGCAGCCAGCGCGAGATGCCCGAGCAGCTCGATGAAGTACCCCTCGCTGACGGACCCCCGGTGGATCCATTCGCTGCCGAAGAACAACAGCCCCCAGATCGACCCCAGTGATGCTCCCACCAGCACGCCTGGGCTGCCGCGCACCGCGAACACGGCTGCTGCCGCCGCGAGCACGATGAGACCGAAGACGTAGTACGGCAATGTCCGCCAGGGACCACCATCGAAAAGATTCGTACTGAAGATGGCCTCCTGCAGCACACCGCCGATCAGGAGTAG
>NZ_DASRXP010000033.1:0-4204 GCF_035687465.1 Kribbella sp. | reverse complement strand
CGCCGACGGCCCGCCCGCGCTGGTCGTGCCGAAGCTCGAGGCACCCGGGTACGCCGAGGTACCGCTGGCTGAGCTCGGCGTCGAGATGATCACCTGGGTCGACAGCGAGAACCCGTACGCCGCGGTCGCGGACCGACTGGGGGATCTCGAGCGGGTCGCGGTCAGCGATTTCACGCCTGCACTGCACGTACTCGCATTGCGCGACGCGCTGCCGCGGGCTCGTCAGGTGCTGGCCGGACCCATCATCCGGGAGTTGCGGATGCGGAAGGACAAGGCCGAGATCGACGCACTGCGGCTGGCCGGTGCCGCGATCGATCGGGTCCATGCCCGGGTTGGCGAGTGGTTGCGCCCCGGCCGGACCGAGGCCGAGGTCGGCGCGGACATCGCGGCAGCGATCGTCGAGGAAGGTCATGCGACCGCGGACTTCGTGATCGTCGGGAGTGGGCCCAATGCGGCCAGTCCGCATCACGATGTGTCGGATCGGGTGATCGAGTCCGGTGATCTTGTAGTGGTCGATATCGGTGGGCCGGTGCCTGCCGGGTACTTCTCGGATTCCACCCGGACCTACGCAGTCGGCGAACCGCGTGATGCGGACGTGGCCGCGACGTACGCGGTGTTGCAAGAGGCACAGCGGGCGGCCGTGGAGGCGGTCCGTCAAGGTGTGACTGCGGAGTCGATCGACGCGGCTGCGCGCGAGGTGATCGTGGCTGCCGGGTTCGGTGACCTGTTTATCCACAGGACCGGACACGGGATCGGGCTCGACGTGCATGAAGACCCGTACATTGTTGGTGGGAACGAGCTGATTCTCCAACCAGGCATGACGTTCAGCGTCGAGCCGGGCATCTACCAACCAGGTCGGTGGGGCGCCCGGATCGATGACATCGTGGCGGTCACGGAGGACGGGGTCGAGTCGTTCAACCAGCGCCCGCACGAGCTGACCATCGTTTAGCTGGCGCGAAAGGTCTTCCGGTAGGCGAGAGGAGAAACGCCGAGCTCTGTTCGAAGGTGGTGCCTCAAAGAGGCCGCGGTGCCGAGACCGGCCGACTCGGCGACGCGGTCGACGGAAAGGCTGGTCGTCTCCAGCAGGTGGCACGCGTGCCGGACGCGTTGCTGCAGCAGCCACGTGCCGGGGGACTGCCCGGTCTCGGCCTTGAACCGCCGGCTGAACGTGCGGACGCTCATCCCGGCGTGGGCGGCCAGCGCGGCGAGCGTGATCTCCTCGTCCAACTGGTCCAACGCCCAGGCGCGGGTGGGTGCGGTCCCTTCGCTGCCCTCGTCGGGGACGACCCGCTCGATGAACTGGGACTGGCCACCGTCACGCCAGGGCGGGACCACGCAATGCCGGGCGGCGCGGTTGGCGACCTCGCTGCCGAAGTCGCGACGGATCAGGTGCAGGCAGAGATCGACGCCTGCCGCGAGTCCGGCCGACGTGATGATGTCACCGTCGTCGATGAACAGGAGGTCTTCGTTGAGCAGCACCTTCGGATACAGGTCGCGGAACATCTCCGCCCGTGCCCAGTGCGTGGTCGCCGGCCGGCCGTCCAGGAGTCCGGCCGCGGCGAGAACGAACGCGCCGGTGCAGATGGACGCGATCCGCGCGCCGGGACGGATCGTCCTCAGCGCCTCGGCCAGGTCGTCGGGCAGGGTCCCCTCGTACCGGGGCTGACGGATGTAGGTGCCCGGGATGATCACCGTGTCCGCCTCAGCCAGGGCCTCCACGCCATGGTCGGGGATCAAGCTGAACCCCGCGCCTGCCCTGATCGGAGCCACCTCGAGCCCGCAGACGCGGACGTCGTACAGCGGGGTTCCGTCGGCGCGGGTGGCCGCGCCCAGGACGGTCGGCGGGATCGTCAGGTCGTAACCGACGACCGGTTCGAGGGCCAGCACGGCGACGCGGTGCGGCGGGATCAGGTGCATGGCCATATCTTGACACGTGGTGGCGGTCTGGCCACTGTTTCCGGGTCGGGAACTTCGGCAAACTCTTCTGGTGACCGAGATCCTGGAGAAGAAGAGGACGGTCAGGCTGCACCGCGCCTGGCCTGTGGCCGCCGTCGGCTTCATCACTCTGATCGGTGCCGCCGGGTTCCGCTCGGTGCCCAGTGTGCTGCTCGATCCGCTGCACGAGGAGTTCGGCTGGTCGCACGCGACGATCTCGGCCGCGGTCTCTATCAACCTTCTGCTGTACGGCCTGATCTCACCGTTCGCAGCGGCCCTGATGGACCGGCTCGGTCTGCGCAAGGTGGTCAGCGGCGCGCTGCTACTGATCGCGCTGGGCAGCGGCCTGACGGTGTTCATGACGTCGGCCTGGCAACTTCTGCTCTGCTGGGGATTGTTGGTCGGGGTCGGGACCGGCTCGATGTCGTTGACGTTCGTCGCGACCATCACGGGACGGTGGTTCGTCCACCGCCGCGGCCTGGTCACGGGGATCCTGACCGCCGCCGGTGCGACGGGCCAGTTGATCTTCCTGCCGTTGATCGCCGCGCTGGCCGGTTCGTACGGCTGGCGAGTGCCCGCCCTGGTTGCCGCTGGAACTGCGCTTGCGGTGGTCCCACTCGTGCTGCTGTTCCTGCGGGACTACCCGAGCGATGTCGGCTTGACGGCGTACGGGGCACCGGAGGGAAGTACCGCCGGGCAGCGCGTGGAAACGACCGGGAGCAGCGCGATGCGAGCCCTGACCGCGCTGCGGAAGGCGATGCGCCGGCCGGCCTTCTGGATGCTTGCGGGTGGGTTCGCGATCTGTGGTGCGTCGACGAACGGGCTGATCGGCACCCACTTCGTCACCGCGGCGCACGACCACGGGATGCCGGTGACGACTGCTGCCTCGCTGCTGGCGTTGGTCGGGGTGTTCGATGTCGGCGGCACGATCCTGTCGGGCTGGCTGACAGACCGGTGGGATCCGCGCTACCTGCTGATCGCTTACTACTCGCTACGCGGACTGTCGCTGCTGGTGCTGCCGTCGCTGCTTGGTCCGTCGGCGCAGCCGAGCGTCTGGGTGTTCATCATCTTCTACGGGCTCGACTGGGTCGCCACTGTGCCGCCGACGGTTGCGTTGTGCCGCGAGTGGTTCGGTGTGGACGGGCCGATCGTGTTCGGCTGGGTGTTCGCGTCACACCAGATCGGGGCGGCGATCGCGGCGACCGGCGCCGGCGCGATCCGGGACGCGCAGGGCGACTACAACCTGGCCTGGTATCTGGCCGGGGGACTGTGTGCGGCGGCCGCGCTGATGTCCGCGAGTATCGGACGGCGACTGCTGCCCGCTTGAGGCTGTCCGTTAGCCTCGACCTTGGTTGAGGTTCCAGCGGGGAGGCGACATGGACATCGAGCCGGGCGAACTGACGGTAGGGCAGTTGTCGGAACGAAGTGGCGTGGCGATCTCCGCCCTGCACTTCTACGAGCGGCAGAACCTGATCATCAGCCGCCGCACGTCAGGCAACCAGCGACGGTACAAAAGGGACACTCTGCGCCGCGTCGCGCTGGTCCGGGTCGCCCAGCGGGTCGGCATCCCGCTGGCCGAGGTGGCCGCGATCCTCGCCCTGCTGCCGGACAACCGGACGCCGAACCGCAAGGACTGGGAGCGGATCTCCGAGTGCTGGCAGGCCGAACTGGACCGGCGCATCGTGCATCTGGAGCAACTGCGCGACGACTTCAAGGACTGCGTCGGCTGCGGCTGCCTCTCCCTCGACCTCTGCGGCCTGGCCAACCCGTACGACGTACTGGCGTCGAAGGGCCCGGGTCCGCAGCGACTGATGGACGAATCGGGCAATCCGTGTCACCCGAGCGGAGACAGTTGTCCACAGGAGAGCTCGGGGTCCCGGCGAACTGTGGGTGCCGACGTCTAGTGTCGTCGGCATGGGTGATGCGCTGAAGTTGACGGACGAGCGGGCGACGACTGCCGCGGGTGTGATCCGCGCGATCGCCGGCGACGCCGCGCGGTTGCGGGACGATCAGGAGACCGCTGTCGCCGCGCTGTGCCAGCCGAACGCGCGCGTGCTCGTCGTCCAGGCGACCGGCTGGGGCAAGTCCGCCGTCTACTGGGCGGCGACCGCGATCCGGCGGTCGGAAGGCGCGGGACCGACGCTCGTCGTGTCGCCTCTGCTCTCGTTGATGCGTGACCAGGTGGCCGCCGCGGCTCGAGCGGGACTGCGGGCCGCGACGCTGAACTCGTCCAACGTCGATGCGTGGTCCGGGATCGAGAGCGACCTGC
>NZ_DASRXP010000032.1:0-8346 GCF_035687465.1 Kribbella sp. | reverse complement strand
GAGCAGGTCGCGGTCGTCGAACAGCGCGCCGCCGATCCCGACCAGGGTCTCTAGGGGCCGAAGGCAAACCTGTGGCGGTGGCTGGGTCCGGACCCTAACGTCGTGGACATGACGGATCTTCTGGCGCGGGCTGAGGCGTTGCAGACCGAGGCCCGGCAGGTACTGCGCCGGCTGGACCTCGAGGTGGCCTTTCCCGCCTTCGGTCCACCCCAGGTGGTCGGCAGCGCCCTGTCCGGGTTGATGGCGTGGCGTGATCTGGATGTCGTCTTCATCGCGCCCTCGGCGACGGCCGACGAGGTGCTGGCCGGTCTGGCCAAGATCGCGAAGGCTGGTGGGCTGCTGGCGGCGGACTTCCGCGACGAGCGCGGCGACCGCCGGCCGACCCCCTCACCCACGGACGAGCGGTTCTATGCCGTACTCCGGTACGAGGGCGCGACCGCCGTCTGGAAGGTCGACCTGACCTTCTGGCTGCACCCGATCGCCCGCCCGCATGTCGCCGACGCCGATCGCCTCCGGGCCGCGACTCCTGAGCAGAAGCTGGCGATTCTCCGGCTCAAGGACGAGCACCCGGGCTACCCGGACGAGGTCGGCGGGACCGATATCTACAACGCGGTCCTCGACCACGGCATTCGCAGTACCGCCGAACTCACGGCCCACCTGGGCGGCTAAGAGCACCGACCGTCCGGCAACGCCACCGGACGGTCGGTACTCGCTCGTCCCGGGTGCGCGAGGCACCCGGAAGTTCTTCAGAGCAGCCCCAGCTCCCTCGATTCGCTGTCGCTGAAGAGCCGGGACCGGATCAGGAAGCGGACACCCTCCGGTGCCTCGACCGAGAAGCCGCCGCCCCGGCCCTTCACCACGTCGACGGTCAGATGGGTGTGCTTCCAGTACTCGAACTGGCTCGCCGACATCCAGAAGGCGATCGGCTTGTCCAGTCCGTCGACGACGAGATCGGCCAGCTGGACGTCCGCCGCGCCGGTCTTGAACTCGCCGTCCGGGAAACACATCGGTGAACTGCCGTCGCAGCACCCGCCGGACTGGTGGAACATCAACGGGCCGTGTAGCTCGGTCAGGCGGCGGAGCAACTCCGCCGCCGTCTCCGTGAACGTAACCCTCTCCACCATGGTCTTAGAAGAAGCCGAGCTTGTTCGGGGAATAGCTGACCAGCAGGTTCTTGGTCTGCTGGTAGTGGTCGAGCATCATCTTGTGGTTCTCCCGGCCGATGCCGGAGTTCTTGTAGCCACCGAAGGCGGCGTGCGCGGGGTACGCGTGGTAGCAGTTCGTCCAGACCCGGCCGGCCTGGATCTCCCGCCCGGCCCGGTATCCGGTGTTCATGTCCCGCGTCCAGACCCCGGCGCCGAGGCCGTACAGGGTGTCGTTGGCGATCTTCATCGCGTCGGCGTAGTCGTCGAACTTCGTCACCGAGACGACCGGGCCGAAGATCTCCTCCTGGAAGATCCGCATCTTGTTGTCGCCCTCGAAGATGGTCGGCTGGATGTAGTAGCCGCTGCTCAGGTCGCCACCGAGATCGGCCTTCTCGCCGCCGGTGATCACCTTGGCGCCTTCAGCCTTGCCGATGTCGATGTAGGACAGGATCTTCTCGTACTGGTCGTTGCTGGCCTGGGCGCCCATCATCGTGTCGGTGTCCAGCGGGTTGCCCTGCTTGACCGCCTCGGTCCGGGCCTTCGCGTCGGACAGGAACGAGTCGTAGATGCCGGCCTGGATCAGTGCCCGCGACGGGCAGGTGCAGACCTCGCCCTGGTTCAGCGCGAACATCGTGAAGCCTTCGAGCGCCTTGTCGTAGAAGTCGTCCTTGCTGGTGGCGACGTCGTCGAAGAAGATGTTCGGGCTCTTGCCGCCGAGTTCGAGCGTCACCGGGATGATGTTCTCCGACGCGTACTGCATGATCAGGCGACCGGTCGTGGTCTCACCAGTGAACGCGACCTTGGCCACTCTGTTGCTAGAGGCAAGCGGTTTGCCGGCCTCCACGCCGAACCCGTTGACGATGTTGAGGACGCCCGGCGGGAGCAGGTCGCCGATCAGTTCCATCAGCACGTGGATCGAGGCCGGGGTCTGTTCGGCCGGCTTCAGGACGACCGCGTTGCCGGCCGCGAGTGCCGGCGCCAGCTTCCAGGTCGCCATCAGGATCGGGAAGTTCCACGGGATGATCTGGGCGACGACGCCGAGCGGCTCGTGGAAGTGGTAGGCCACGGTGTCGTCGTCGACCTGTGAGATCGAGCCCTCCTGGGCCCGCAGCGCGCCGGCGAAGTACCGGAAGTGGTCGATCGCCAGCGGCATGTCCGCGGCCAGCGTCTCGCGGACCGCCTTGCCGTTGTCCCAGGTCTCCGCGACCGCGAGCAGTTCGAGGTTGTCCTCGATCCGGTCCGCGATCTTGTTCAGGATGTTCGCGCGTTCGCCGGCCGACGTCCGGCCCCAGCCGGGTGCCGCGCCGTGCGCTGCGTCGAGGGCGCGCTCGACGTCGTCGGCGGTGCCTCGCGCGATCTCGGTGAAGTTCTCGCCGGTGACGGGGGTCGGGTTCTCGAAGTACCCGCCTTTGGCCGGCGGTACCCACTCGCCTCCGATGTAGTGGTCGTACCGGGATTTGTACTCGACCGGGCTGTCCGGTTGCCCAGGAGCCGCATAGATGGTCATCGGTCCTCCTCAGATGGATGGGCGGTGCCCGCAAAGTAGGTCCGGTGACGTTGCATGAACGTTGCATCGCGCTGCGTCGATCGCGCAGCTTCCCGGTCATCCCTTGAACGGGGACCGTTTCCGGGCGAGGCTGGCCCCTGTGGACGCACCCGAGAAGGCGCGCCGGCTGAGTCAGTTGTACGACCAGGTGCTCGGTGGTGACCGGGTGCCGGGTCAGCCGCGCCCGCTGGTCGCCGAATCCTGGGAACGATCACTGGCGGCTTCGGTCGACCCCGAACTCGACGCGCCGCCGGTGATGATCTCGGCCGACCTGCTCGAGGCCCTGCGGGACAACCACCCGCTCAACGCGGTGTTGCCGATCCTGCGCCAGACGCTGACCACCTTCGCGGACGAGGCGTCGCACATCATGATCGTCACCGACGCACAGGGACTGATCCTCTGGCGGGAGGGCGCTGCCGAGGTACGGCGGCAGGCCGACCGGATCGCGTTGTCCGAAGGTGCGGTCTGGTCCGAGGACGCGATCGGCACCAACGGCATGGGTACTGCGCTCGCAGCCGACCAGCCGGTGCAGATCCACTCGGCCGAACACCTCGTCCGTCGCATCCACGCGTGGACGTGTGCCGCGGCGCCAGTGCACGATCCCGACACCGGCAAGCTGGTCGGCGCGGTCGACGTCTCCGGTCCGCTGCGCACTGTCCACCCGGCGATGATGGCGTTGGTGACAGCAGCCGCGCAGCTGGCCGAGGGACAGCTGCGGGTGCGGATGGCGGCTGCCGACGAGCAACTGCGTGCTCGCAACATGCGGCACCTGATCGCGCTCGGGGAGGCACCGGGCGCGCTGCTGACCGCGACCGGCAGGGTCCTCGCGGTCCAGCCGCTGGCCTCGTTGCCGAACCGGCTCGACGTCCCGGACGGCGCCGACCGGATCCAGCTCGGCGACGGTCGCGAGGCCGTGGTCGAGCAGCTCGACGAGGGCTACCTTCTCCGCATCCCAGGCCCGGTACGCCGCCGGCGCACCTCGCTGCGACTGAGACTCCTTGGTTCGAGCCAGCCGATGGCCGTCGTCGGCGGCCGGGAGATCAGCCTGACCTTGCGACGGGCCGAGGTGCTCGCACTGCTCTTGTTGCACCCGGCCGGGCTCACCGGGGAGCAGTTGATGCTGCACCTGTACGGCGACGAGGGAAACCCGACGACGGTTCGCGCCGAGATGCACCGGCTGCGCACCTTGCTCGGCCTGGGGGTGCTCGACACCAAGCCGTACCGGATCATCGCCGAGGTGACCGGCGATATCACCGACGTCCAGGCAGCCATGCGCTCCGGAGATCTGCCGCTGGCCATGGATCTGTACTCCGGTCCGCTGCTGGAGCGGTCCGAAGCGCCGGCGTTGCGCGCCGAACGAGCCGAGCTCGACGCGACGCTGCGCCGCGCAGTACTGGACTCTGGTGACGCCGACCTGATCTGGCGTTACGCGCAGACCTCGGTGGGCGCCGAGGACCTGGAGGTGTTCGAGCGGTTGGAGCTCGAGTTGCCCGCTCTCGACCGCCGCCGTCCCGCTGTCGCGGCCAGACTCGGCCGGCTGGCGGACTAGTTCAGATAGTGGACACCGGACTTTAAGTGCACCAGGCTGGTCTAGTTTCGCTGGTGTGATCGTCGTGGATGACTCGTTGTCGCCGTCACGCCCTGCCGGGCGGGGCGGCGACCGATCCACGCTCGATCAGGGTCGGCTCGACCGTGGTCCGGCGGACCCGGCGGTTGGTGTCCACGGCCGACGTCACCCGGGCGACCACGTCCGCGACCAGCTCGTCGAGCGGCCAGTGGAAGGTGGACAGGGGCGGCGTCAGCAGCCGGGACAACGGCTGGTCGTCGTAGCCGAGGAGCGAGAGCTCGTCCGGCAGGCGGATCCCCAGCTCGGCGCACGCGGCGTACACACCGAAGGCCATCGAGTCCGCCAGTGCCAGGATGCCGGTGGGCCGTGGCTTCGAGCTGAGCAGCTCGCGGGCGACGTCGGTGGCACCGTTCAGGTCGTGCGGACAGGGGATGATCCGGACCTTCAGCTTCAGGCCGAACGCGATCCGCTGAGCGATCTCCTCCGCGGGCCGCTCGACCTCTACGCGCCGCGATGGGCTCAGCACGGCGACGGTCCGGTGACCCGCCTCGGCCAGTCGGCGCAGCGCAGTACTGACTCCGGCCTCGTTGTCGAAGAGGACCTCGGACTTGGCCTTGGCCGCCGGCAGTGCGTCGCCGATCGCGATCACCGGCGCCTGCTGGGCAATCTTGGCCCAGGCCTTCGCAGCCGGGTCGATCGGGATCACCACGATCGCGTCGGCCCGGTGGTCGACCAGGTGCTGGGCCAGCTGGAGCTGACGGTCGGCGTCGCCGGCGGAATCGATGATCCAGGCGTTGCGGTCGGGCGCGAGCAACTCGCGGCCGAGGGCCGCGGCCAGGCGCTGCTGCCAGAGGTCTTCGAGCGAGGCGCAGAGCACTCCGACCGAACCGCTCCTGCCGGAGGCGAGAGCGCGCGCGACCGGATCGACCTGGTATCCGAGGCGCTCGGCGGCTTCCTGCACGCGCTGTTGGGTTTCCGGCGTTCCCTGCAGTCCTCGCAGTGCGTAGGAGACCGCAGCCATCGACAGGCCGGTGTCGGCCGCGATGTCTTTGAGCGTTGGCCTACGGCCACTTCCGGGCATACCAAGCACCCTAGTGGCAGGCACCGACAAAGAACGTCTGGCTGGACAGTAGCTTGACAAGGAAGCCTTTGAAGCGCTTCACTGTGTCTGTCTTGAAGCGCTTCAAAATGACCGCCACCACCAGAACACCGCGAGAGGAGAGCCCATGATCGACGTCCACCAGCACCTGTGGCCGGCCCAGTTCGTCGACCGCTTGCGGGCTCGCACGACCGCGCCGTACCTGGACGGCTGGACGTTGCACACGACCGGCGAACCGCCGTACGAGGTGGATCCGGCGGCGCACGCAGTCGACAAGCGGATCGCCCTGGAGCAGGACGCGGGGACGACCTTGGCCGGTGTCTCGTTGTCCAGCCCGCTGGGGATCGAGCAGCTCGGTGACCTGGCCCTGCTGGACGCGTGGCACGTCGGCGCCGCGGAGCTGCCCGAGCCCTTCAAGCCCTGGGCCGCGGTCAACTTGCTCGAGCCCGATCTCGATGGCGTGGCTGCTCTCCTTGCCGACGGCTTCCTTGGGCTGCAGTTGCCTGCTCACATCCTCGGTACGCCGGCAGCTTGGGCCGGCGTCGGCTCATTGCTCGAGGTCGCCGAGCGGTTGAACAAGCCGATCCTGGTGCACCCCGGTACTGCGGCGGCGCCGGCTGGGGAGGTGCCCGGTTGGTGGGCCCCGGTGGTCGACTACACGATCCAGCTCCAGGCTGCTTGGTGGGCCTGGCACGCCTTTGGTGGACGGGCCTCCTTCCCGCAGTTGCGACTGTGCTTCGTCGCCGCGGCAGGCCTCGCCCCGGTTCACCACGAGAGGCTCGCCGCCCGCGGCGGTCGTCTCGGCACCATCGACACCAACCTGTACGTCGACACCTCGAGCTACGGCCCGCAGGGGATCGACGCGGTCGCCCGGATTCTCGGCATCGACCAGGTCGTGCACGGCACCGACCGGCCGTACGCCAGGTCCGTCGACCTCCGCCAGGGCGACGCCGCGACCGCGGTGATTCGCCAAGCCAACCCGCACCGGCTCCTGTACGGACCGGTGCCACCTCCTGAGAGGGGAGTGCAGTGACTGCTCAGCCCGTTTCCGACCTACCCGTCGTACCCGCGCGCCAGGCCAGCCGGCTCGTGGAGCTCAACGACTGTCTGTCGCTGGACAACCTTCCTGGGCGTGATCTCGACCCCAGTGAACTCGCCGAACTGGCCGGCGGTATCGCCGCCCAGCCGCACCTGTGGGAGGACAAGGTCGCCTACAGCGACGAGGAGCGCGTGTTCGCCTCGCTGCACCGCGACGCCAACGTGGACGTCTGGCTGATCTGCTGGACCCCGGTGAACGACACCGGCTGGCACGATCACGACGTCTCCTCGGGCGCAGTCGCCGTGGCCCGCGGCAAGCTGGTCGAACACAACCTGGCGATCGGGACCGAGTCGATCGAGACCGAGATCGAGGCGGGCGACGTCTACGGCTTCGGCCCGGACCACATCCACCGCGTGGTCGGAAGCGACAAGGGCAGCGTCACCGTCCACGCCTACAGCCCGCCGCTGTGGCGGATGGGCCAGTACTCCGTCAAGGAAGGCGTCCTCCGCCGCGTCTCCGTCTCGTACGCCGACGAGTTGCGCCCCCTCGACTGACCTCGAGGATCTGCCCCGGGTTGCCCCGGGATCTGGCCTGCTGCTGCCCCGGGTGGAGTCAGCAGAGTCGGGTGGCATGACGACGCAGGCTGATATCGAGAGCCACTACACCGACAGGCATGACGAGGCGAGCCGGCTGCGGTCCACTTTGAAGGGCCGGCTCGAACTCGCCCGAGTGCAGGATCTGCTCACGCGGTACCTCCCGGAACCGCCCGCCGAGGTCGCGGACATCGGCGGCGGGCCGGGGATCCACGCGAGCTGGCTGAAGGAGCGCGGGTACTCCGTCGAGCTGCTCGACCCCGTGCAGCACCACGTCGACCAAGCCACAGCCGCCGGGATCAGCGCAGTACAAGGGGATGCGCGGCGGTTGCCCTGGGACAACGAGTACTTCGACGCCGTGTTGCTGGCGGGCCCGATGTACCACCTGCCGGAGGCTGCCGATCGGCGGCTGGCCCTGCGGGAGGCGATCCGGGTGATCCGGCCCGGCGGGTTCGTCGCGGTGATCGCGATCAATCGCGCGGCGAACCTGATCGGGTCCACGCTCGCCAACAAGTTGTTGCTGCGGCGCGGGGTGGTGACGGACATCCTCGAGACCGGGTTCAGCCCGGACAACGAGCGGATGGCGCAGACGACGTACCACACCACCACTCAGCTCCGGACGGAACTGACGAACGCCGGCCTCCGTGCGGTGACGCTGCACGGGCTGACGGGGCCGGGTGGCTGGTTGACGGTGACGATCGACGCGCACTTCCAGGGCGAGCCGTTGCCGGAGAGTCTCCGCGAGCCGGATCCGCTGCAGACCGCACTGGACTGTTCGCGGATCGCCGATGGCTTCCCGGAACTGGTGCCCTCGAGTTCGTTGCTGTTCGCGGTCGGCCAGCGTGCTTGACAGTTGGCCCGGTCTGCAGATCCGTCTGGCGCGGTGGGTCCGTCGCAGGCGGGCGCGGAAGATGCGTGAACGCGCTGTCCGGTACGCCGACAACGGGTGGCCGGTGGCTCCTCTGGCGATCCCGCGGCACGGGAGTTGCGTCTGCCGGCGCGCCTGCGTCGATCCGCATCTCGTTGGTGAGGTGGTTCGGGATGCGGCTCGGGCCAGGCTCATTTGGAGTGAGTGCGGGTGGGACATCGCCCTGATCACCGAGGGATTCGAGGTTGTCGACGTACCGCCGGAGTACGGGGCCTTGCTGAATCAACTGCTGAAGACCGCGTGCCCGACGGCGATGGCGCCGGCGCACCGGCGCTGGTGGTTCTTTCTGGTGCCGGGCTCGATTCCGGCCGCGCAGGTGGCTGCCGCGGGCGGTGTACTGCACGCCGGCGTCGGTGGCGACCGGGGTGGTGGGGTGGGGGAAGTATCCAATTGGGTGCCAGCGCCGGGCACGCTGCTCGAGACTGGCGG